>JAAYZO010000064.1 GCA_012514865.1 Lentisphaerota bacterium
CCGATGCCGGTGATGCGGTTGAAGCGGCCGTCCGCATGCAGGAGGCGATGGTCAGCAGCGGCCTGACCGAGGGCGGTGTCCAGGTCCGCATGGGCCTGCATGCCGGCACGGTTCATGTGCGCGCCGGGAACTACTCGGGTGAGGCGGTGACCATGGCGGCGCGGACGGTCACGCTGGCGAAGCCCGGTGCGATCGTGGCTACCGGCGCTGTGTTCGAGCAGGCCGGCGAGCGCGCGGTGCGGCGTTTTGCCGCGATGAAGGGCCAGGCCGTCGAGCGGCTCAATCTCGAACTCTATGAGGTGATCTGGCGCCCTGGCGGCGAGGCTGACACGGATGCCGCGCCGTTGGCCAGCGATGCTGTCGGCAGCAAGCGCAAGACGGCGCCGACGCGTCTGCGGCCGTTGGCGGCCGCCGGTGGCGTGCCGGTGCGTCGCGTCGCGTTGCGCGAGGTGGCGGCCACGGATGACGCCGCGCCGTCCGTGTCGCCGGCCGCGGGAGACGCCCCGGCGGCGGCTGAGGGCGTGGCGCCGTCGGCGGTTCCGGCGGCATCCCAGCCGGCCGGGCCGCCGCCCGCGCCGAGCGGCAACACCCTGCGGCTGATCTGGCGCGAGAAGGTCCTCGTCGTCAATCGCACCACTGCCGTGAGCATGGGTCGCGACAGCGTCAACGACATCGTCCTGCTGGTGAGCACGGCCTCGCGACGGCACGCCGAGGTCTGCTGTCGCGATGGCGTCTTTCTGGTCATCGACCGCAGCGCCAACGGCACCTTCGTCTACGACGACCAGGGCAAGGAGCACTACGTCCACCAGGCGGAACTCGCCCTGACCGAGTCGGGCGCGATCTGCCCCGGCTGTCCGCAGGAAGAGCCCGGCTGTGAGGCCCTGCTGTACTGGATCGCCGAGTGAGCTGATACGGGGGACGTCCCAGGCCGTCGCCTGAATGATCGGGGGGGGCGCTGCAGTCGACGCGGTTCCGGCTCGTGGACGCCTTCGCGTCTGTGGACACTCGCGCTCCAGCACAGGTGGCGGACGATCGGGGGGGCGTTGCAGTCGACGCGGTTCCGGCTCGTGGACGCCTTCGCGTCTGTGGGCGAGCGGCCCGTGCGGTGCCACCCTCAGGGGTTCAGCTCGTCGGCCCGCACCGCGGCTTCGATGAGGAGCTGGTCCGTCGCCAGGTTCAGGTTGCGCTCGGCGCCCTGAGCGCCGTCGGCGAAGGTCGCGGTCGAGTGGCTGAGGGTCATCATCCGCGCCACGGCATCGACGCCGGCGCAGTCGTCGAAGATGGCACAGACGACGCGCCCGCCGGCCACCGTGAGGCTGCCAGTCTGGCCCCCGGGGCCGTCGGCCGACACCGTCAGCACCCCGCTCCGCGCCGTCATGGTCAGGAACTGGATGGCATTGCTGAGTTCGCCGCGGCTGAGGCGGAAGCGGAAGGCCGGCTCGGCCGGCGACGGGTCGGCGCGCCGGTCGTCGTCGGCGGTGGTGGCTGGCGGGGTGGCCGGCACGACCAGGAGCCGGTCGATGGGGGTGCCCCAGTACTCCTCGCCGAGCCGCACGATGGCATTGGCGCCCTCGAGGTAGGCCAGTGTGACCAGGCGGCCGGCGAGCTGCTCGATGGTGGTTCGGGTGAGCACGGCCGAGCAGCCGAGGGCCTTGCTCAGGCGCACCGCGGCGTGGGGGGTGGCGGCCTGGACGCCGTCGAGGCCGGCCTGGGCGCGCAGGGTGTTGGCCAGCACGTGGCAGTTGGAGGCGCAGATGTCGAGGTCGACACCGGCCTTCTCGATGCGGCCCGCCAGGTCGGCTGCGACGGTCCGGCGCTGGGCCTCATCGCCCGGTCGCCAGGACTCGTAGGCGCGCAGCAGGGCGTGGAGCGCTGTCTGGAAACGGCTCAGAAGGCGCTGCCGTTCGCCGTCGCTCCAGGTCCACTCCAGATCCCTGGGTCTATCGTTAGCGTTGGCCATACCACCTCGCGTCCCACGGGATGCCGCGCCGACCCGGCGTCCGATGTCCCGGACTTCGTCGTGTCTCAGACTTCGGCCACCACGGCGCGACGGCTGAGGATCCAGCCCACCTCGTGCATGGCCCGCCGCACGCGCTGCAGGCGTCGTTGTGCGACCGTGCTGCCGGTCAGCGCCAGGATGGCCACCACCTCGCCGCTGGACAGCAGGAGGAGCGGCGGTGTGCTGCCGGGTAAGATGATGCAGTCTGACGCTTTGTCGACAAACTTCTGCAGGTGCCGGCGGGTGCGGAAGAAATACCGGCTGCCGAGAGCGGCGACCTTATCGGCGTCGCTCATGTCGCCGGCGATGGCCAGGGGGATGCCCTCGACTGACGTCAGCAGGGCTCCGGCGGCGGCGAACTCGGCGCGAATCGCCTCGGTGATGCGCTCGAGCATCGGCCTGCCGCTTGTCGGCAGGTCGAGCAGTTGGCCGATCACCTGATGGCGATCGACCCGACGCCGCACCGACAGGCCGGTCATGCCGCGGAAGATCGACGGGCCGATGCCGGGCAGCTCCGCCAGCTCGAAGATCGACCGGAAGCCGCCACACGTCGCGCGGTACGCGAGGATGGCCTGAGCGCGGCTGGCGCCGACGCCCGGGAGTGCCATCAGATCGGCGGCGCGGGCTGTGTTCAGGTTGACTCCCCGCGGCGCGCGTTCCATGGTCGGCTCGACGCCATCCCACTCGGGCAGCGCGGCCGTATCCACATCGTCCGCGGGTTCGACGTCGCCGGCACGCTCTGTGGGGGCTGCCGTCTGAGCGCCCGATGCTGTCGGCGCGGCGCCGGCCGCGGCCAGGCCGCCGACGGCCGCGACACCCAAAGCGACTGCCGCGGGCGCGGCCTGTGGCGGCGTTGCCGGGGCGGCTGCCGCGGGGGCGGCCTCGGGCGGGGCCTGGGGCGGGGCTGCGGGGGCGGCTGCCGCGGGTGCGGCCTCGGGTGGGGCCTGGGGCGGTGCTGCGGGGGCGGCTGCCGGCGCTGCCTCGGGTGCGGCCTCGGGCGGGGCTGCCGGGGCTGCCGCGGGGGCTGCCGCCGGGATCGACGGGGTGGCCGTCGAGAACAGCGTGCCCAGGCGGGACGACGCGACCACGTCGTCGGCCAGCTCGGCGGGGACTTCCAGCAGGTCCGGCGGCACGGCCGCGACGACGCTGGCCAGGTCGAGCGGCAGGGCGCCATGGGCCTCGGGTGTCAGCCACCCGGAAGGCAGGGTCGACGCCAGCAGGGCTACCGGCATCGTGACACTGCCCGAACCCAGTTGCCGCAGGACCTCGTCCGTCGGCAAGGCCAGGCAGAGACCAGGCGGGCCCTGGTCACGCCACGCCGGACCACGCCACGCCGCCGGGACTGCCGCCAGAGCCGCCGCGATCGGGATCTCGACCTGGTGGCGCGGCGCCGCCGGCGTGTCGACGGGCGTCGGCGCGGCCTGGGCCGCGGCCGGAGGCGCCGCGGGCGTCGGCGCTGCGGCGGGCTCTGCCGGTGTCTCGGGCACGGCCGCTGGCGCGGGCTCTGCGGGTGTCTCGGGCGTCGGCGCTGCGGCGGGCTCTGCCGGTGTCTCGGGCACAGCCGCTGGCGCGGGCTCTGCCGGCGTCTCGGCGGCTTTCGGCTTCCCGGTCGAGGAGAAGAAATCCCGCATCGAGGCGACCGCGACGGCATCCTGGTCCATCTCAGCCGTCACCTGCATGAGGTCGGAGGGCACCGCCGCGACCACCGCCGCGAGGTCGAGCGGGATGCTGTCGGCGGCGTCGGCGGCCAGGGCGCCTTCAGGGAGCTGGTTGCGGGCGACCTCGGCGGCGATGTCGACCCGGCCCGCCGCGAGCTGCCGCATCAGTTCCGAGCGCGACACCGCCACGGCCGGAGCGCCTGGCCAGTCGGCCTTCCAGGCGGGGCCGCGCGCGGCGGCGGGCAGGGCCGTCAGCACGACACTGGCCGGCAGGTGGACCTCGTCGGCGGCCGCGGCCGTGGGTCGGGGGACCGCCGTGGCGGTCTCGCTGCCCGCCGCCGTCGTCGGCCGGGCCGGTGCGAACAGGTCCTTCATCGCGCGCACCGCGGCGACGTCCTGATCCTCCTGGACCTCGGCGCGAAGCCAGGACTCCGGCAGGGCCGACACCACGGCCGCGAGGTCAAGGTCGACCTTGCCGGTGGCGCCAGGGGCAACCCAGCCGGCGGGCAGGGCATCGCTGAGGAGGCCTGCTTCCAGCGCGACGCGGCCCTGGGCGAGCTGTTCCAGCAGGGCCTGCCGGGGCAACGGCAGGCTTCCCGTCAGGATCGTGTCGGAACGCCAGGCGGGGCCGCGCTGGTCTTGGGGCAGGGCCGCAGCCAGGATGGTATAGGGCAGTTGCGCCTGCTCTTCCGCGGCGCTCGCCGGTGCGCTGTCGCCGGCGCTCCGGGCCGCCGCCGGTGCGGCTGGCGGTTCGGATTCGGGCGCGGCCGGCGTGCCGGGTTCCAGATCGCTGGGCACCGCCGCCAGGACCTCGGCGAGGTCGAGGTCGAGATCGCCTCCGGCCGCCGGGCTGAGCCAGCCCTCCGGGAGGTGCTGGCGCGCGGTCGCGGCCGGCACGCAGACGCGGCCATCGCCGAGTTGACGGCGCAGGGTGTCGCGGTCGACAGGCAGGGTCCCGGTCGGCCAC
>JAAYZO010000594.1 GCA_012514865.1 Lentisphaerota bacterium
GACACGGACGAACACTGACGGGCACGGACGGACACGGACGCGATCTTCGGGCACGGGGTCGGGCCACGGGCCGCAGGGGTCGGGGGTCGAGGGTCGGGGGTTGGCTCTACCGGGGGTCGGGTCTCGGGCGTCGGGAGTCCGGGGGCGGAAACGTGCCAGGAAAGCAAGGTCTTGGCGGATCGTCGTACGAATGGGACGCAGCCCCCTTGGGGCATGGGAGGGCAGTCGCCGTCGGCGACCCGCGCACGGCGCTCCCGTGGTCACCCTCGTGTGGAAATCGCGGTCGATCTCCACAGGAGGGTGACCGAGTGGGCGCCGGCGCAGCCCTGATGGACCGGGGACACCGGGGACACCGCGGGCACCGCGGGCACCGCGGACTGCGGGGGCCCCATCCTGGAGTCCCTTGGGTCGCTTGGGTCCCTTCCCGCGATGCCCCGCGGCACGGCCGCATCCGCCCGCGCCCCCGGCGCGGTGTCTCAGCGGTGGTCGCGCAGGGTCTCGAGCATGACCTCGATATTCCTGGGCGGGGTGCCGACGACGACCTGGTTCGAGCAGCCGACGACGATGCCGCTGAACTCCTTGGCGGCCTCGAGGGCGGTGCGGACCTCGGTGCGGACCTCCTCGGGTGAGCCGAGGTGGAGGGTCTCCGAGTTGATGCCGCCCCAGAGAGTCAGATGCGGGTAGGTCTGCCGCAGGCGCCGCAGGTCCATGCCGGAGCGTCGGTCGACCTCGTAGAAGAAGTCGACGTCGCAGCGTCCGAAGAGGTCTTCGGCGACGGGCCAGAGGTTGCCGTCGCTGGCGAAGCCATGGCGGCAGCCGGCCTCGTGGCAGATCTGTGAGATGCGGTGCAGCCGTGGCGCCATGAGGTCATGGAAGACCTTCGGCGAGTAGATTGGCCCGCGCGGTCCGGCGAAGTCGCCGCCGCCGCAGAGGTAGTTCAGCCCCATTTCGCGCATGGCCGCGACATTGGCGGGGACGCGCGCCAGTTGCCGGTCGAGGTAGCGCTCGACCAGGTCGGGCCGCAGCAGGCAGGCCTCCAGCCAGATGGCCTCGCGGGGAATGCACAGGCTGGTGCCGTAGCCGGGTATGGCGCGGTGCTGCCCGAAGCGCTCCACGGCGGCGACGAGGTCCGGCCAGGTCGACGGCGTCACGCGGTACGCACCGGGGTCCGGCGGCGGGCCCTGGAGCTGCCGTTCGAGGTCCTCGAGCGTCGGCTCGGGCCGCGGCGCCCGGGCGCTGACCTGGTACAGCTCGGTGGTGGGGTCGAAGGTCATCACCCGCCAGGCATTGCCGGACTCGTCGCCGTAGACGAAGGTCCACTCGTCGATGCGCCGGGTCGGCTTCTCGGGCATGCGCCAGTACATCGGCCGGATGAGGTCGAGGTCGAGGACGTCGGCGAGTTCGAAGGCGTCGTTGCGGCTGCGCTGGAGGAACTCGGCGTGGGCCTCGGGGCCTTCCCAGAGGGCGCGGGCCTCGCGGTACTGCTGGATGCCGCCGCCGGTCCAGGCCTCGCGGCCGAGGATCAGCGAGGCGGCGTAGGAGGACAGGCCCGCCTGGTAGATCGGGACCTTGTCGCTGGGGCGATGCTCGAAGGCGGCCTGGACGCGCTCTTTGGGCAGCATGGTCGGTCTCCGGGTCGGTGATTTCCTTGCGGTCGTGCTCTCACTCGGCCTGGCGCAGGAGCCAGCGCCGGACGCTGATGGACTGGTTCGTGGCCTGAGCGTTGCGGGCGGTGACCTTCACCTCGATGACCGTCTCGCCGCCCGTCAGGTCGACGGTCCCGAACGAGACCCGCTCGCCCTCGGGATCGACCCCCGTGGTGTAGGCGTCGAAGGGCTTGCCGACGGCCCTGCCGTTGGCGCTGACCTGAATCACCCCGTAGGTGTAGGCGGTGACGAACTCGCCCAGGAGTTCGTAGCGCCCGGCCGGCACCGTCGGGAGGGTGAAGCGCATCCACTGGCCGATCTGGCCGCCGCCGAGGAACTGCGAGCCGAGGTCGTCGAGGCGCTTGGTGTAGGAGCCGTCGCTGAAGGCGAGAGGCAGATCGCGGGCCTCGAAGACCTTGCCGTTGAAGACCTCCTCCGGGGTCACGTGGAGAGTCACCTCGCAGCGCGACTGCGTGGTGAAGGGGAGCACGGCGACGAGCTTGGCAGCGCCGAGGCCGGAGGAGCCGTCCTTCTTGTAGGGGTCATGCTGGCGGGCCGGCCAGCGCAGCGAGGCCCCGGCGGGCAGCCCGACGCGCAGGCCGGCGTAGTCGAAGCCGCCGCCGAGGCGCTCGGATGGGATGACCAGGTCGTCCTCGCCGAGGCGGACGACCTCGCCAGCGGCGGTGGTCAGGCGTCGGCCGCGATTGAGGAAGGGCACGTGGGCCTCGATGCCCTGGCCGGCCGGGGCTTCGTAGATCAGGGCGAGGTCGCCGTCGCCGCTGACGGCGGTCTGGACGCTGCAAGGCTGCCCGCCGCAGGTCAGGGCCAGGCGCGTCGTCCCGGCGGAGTCCTCGAGGCGCGCTGCCTCGGGGACCCAGGTCAGGTCGATGGCGGGACGGAAGTCGGGGTTCTCGTCGCCGGGGCGGTGCTGGAGGAGGCTGCAGACGCCGCGGGTGAAGGTCGACCACCACGGCTGCAGCTTGGTGTTGCCGCCGCCGATGACGAGGCCGAGGCGGTCGTGGAAGATGTCGACGAGGTTATGGCGGTCCTGGATCCAGCGGCTCTTGGGCGGCGGGCAGACGTAGGCGGAGAAGGCCCACTGCCAGGGCTTCCGGCGCTGGATGAGGCCGTCGCGGTTGCCGATCCATACGGTCGCCTCGTCGCCGGCGGCGGCCGGTGCGATGCTGTCGCCCTGGCCGCCGTAGAGGAGCATCGACGCGGCCCACTCCGCCCCGACCTTGCCGCCCGCGGCGAGGTGCTTGCCGAGCTGCTGCAGGAGGTAGCCGCGGCCCTCGGGGGTGAAGGTGAAGCCGACGGAGCCGAGGCGTATGCCGCGGTGGTAGATCTGGCGTTCGTCGAAGCAGGGCGCGGCCGAGCCGTCCGGCCACAGCACCGCGGCGTGGAACTGCGCCGAATGCCGCAGGGCTTCCAGGACGCTGTCGTCCTGGCTGGCGTGGTAGTAGGCGCCCAGGGCGTCGACGTAGACCTCGTTGTAGCCGATGACCGGACCGAAGTTCTCCGACCAGAAGCCGCCGGGGTCCTGCTTGGCGACGACCTTGCCCATGAAGGCCTTCGCGGCGGCGCACCACTCGGGCTCCCCGAGGGCCTGTCCGGCGATGTACAGCCCCATGGCGTGGTGGCACGGGATGTTATGGACATGGCCGTCCATATACTTGCGGATGCCGGTGAAGCCGAGGCGCAGGCCGCGTTCCCAGGTCTCGCGGTCGGCCGGCTCGAGGGCCTCGCGCACGAGGACGTAGGCGCGGATCCAGCGGCTGTAGGTCCACGGCATGTGGATCATGCCCCAGGTCGAGTTGTCCTTCTTGCGGAAGATCCACCGGCCGGTGGCGTCCTGGTCCTCGACGAGAGCCCGTCCGCCGGCGGCGATCGCCTTCAGCAGCCGCGCGTCATGGTGCCAGGGGTTGTCGGGGTGCTCGATAGCCCAGGCCGCCGCCAAGGGCATGAGGACATTCTGGTCGTTGCAGATCCACGGCTGGCTGCCGAAGCGCCCGGTGGCCTCGTCCTGGGTCTTGAGGATCGGCTCGATGCCCGCGGCCAGGGACTGGACGAGGGTGTCGCGGGGCGGCCAGGCGGTGAGCGCCGGTGCCGCCGGGGCGGCGACGGCGGCGGTGGCCGAGATCACGACCACGGCCAGACAGCCGGAGGTTGCCTTCGTCATCGTTCTGTCTCCCTCGGTGCTTCAGGGGTGGTCAGGGCGCGGCGGTCGGAGTGGGCGCGTGGGCCGCGCCGAGCCAGTCCAGGACGACGCGGTGCTGGTCGCTCTGGAAACGGTTGTAGTCATCCGGGGTCAGGAGGGTCAGGCCCGGGCGGTCGCCGGCTGCGGCGGCGATGACGGCCTCGGCGGCGATCTCGCGGTCGTGCCGGGGTGCCACCAGGAGGCATGGCCGCGGCGCGATCAGGTCGAGGAGGTCCTCCAGGCCGACCGGGCCATCGGCCTCGCGGCCCGCGAAGAGGCCCAGACGCGGCAGGAGGTCGGTGAGCTGCCAGAAGCGCTGCAGGGCGCCGCGCGACGGCTCGAGGCGGTGCTGACGGAATGGCACCGCGCCGCAGAACGCGGCGACGGCCGCGACGCGCGGGTCGACGGCGGCCGTCAGGAGTGCTGCCAGGCCGCCGAGGGAGTACCCGAGGAGGGTGAGGCGAGAGGCATCCAGGTCGGGGAGGGCGAGCGCCTCGCGGCCGGTGACCGCGGCGGCGTCCAGGCGGCCCTGGCTCAGCAGGTCGATCGCGGCCTGGGCATCACGGACCATCTTGCCCATCTTTGACCAGCCCGGGTAGCGCCGGTAGAAGTCGCGGCCCTCCTCGGCGCGCAGGCCGCAGCCGAGCTGGGTCCAGGTCAGGACGGCATAGCCCTGCAGGGCCAGGGCGTGGAAGATCTGCGGGCCGACCATGTAGGCGCCGGCCGGGCCATAGCTGTGCGAGAACGGGTGCATCCAGAGCACCGGCGTCAGGGGGCCATGGCGTTCCGCCGGGACGAAGAGCTCGCCGCGGACGTACTCGCCGAAGTTCAGGGCGATGCGTTCAACGCCGGCCGGCGGGCGACCCAGGCCGACCATGGCGGCGCTGTGATCCGGCAGCTTGCCATAGCCGCCGCCGGCGTCGCGGCCGCGCGGCGGGGCCGCGCCGAGAAGCCACGCCAGGCGTTCCCCGGCAGGCGCGGCGGGGTCATGCGGCGTCGGCGTCTCGCTGCTCATGGCCGGGAGGGGATGCGCCTGGAAGAAGAGCTTCTCGAGGAAGTCGTTGCAGGCGCGTCCGAAGGCGTGGTCACACCAGTCGAGGTAGCCCTGGATGACCTCGGCGTCGGTCTCGTGGTTGCCCGGGCGCCAGCGCAGCGCCAGGGCGTCCCGCGCTCCCAGAAGCCCATACACCGGCTGCGCCGCCAGGTAGCTCATCTCGACGCCGAACATCGAGCCGCAGCCGTCGGTCATGGCATCGGAGAGCAGGCAGGCGCGCGGGGCGATCAGGCCGAGGAGGGCGTGGTTGTCGACCGGGAGGCGGTCTTCGCGGCCGGTGAAGAAGCGCAGCCGCGGGTGGAACCAGTCGCGCGTGGTGGCATTGCGGGTCATGAACTCGACGCTCTCCTGGAAGCAGAACTCCGAGGAGCATCGCCACGACACCGCGCCGCCGCTGCCGGAGCTGCTCGAGATCACCGCCGAGAAGCGCTCGTCCATCGCCGCCGCAATCAGGCTCTGCTTGCCGTTGCGGCTGTGACCGGTGATCGCCACGCAGTCGGGGGCGGCCACGGGGAGGGTCAGGAGGTAGTCCAGAGCCCGCCCGGCCAGCCAGGCCCGTCGCGTCAGTTTCGACCAGTCGCACTCGGGGTAGACTTCGGCGAGCTGGCCGCTCTGGTCATTGCTGTCGGCGCCGGGATAGACGCAGGCGATATAGCCGCGCGAGAGCGCCAGGAGGGCCCAGCGGCGGTGGTTGGACTGGGTCATGAAGACGGGGAAGGGCCCGCGGCCGTCGGGTATCCACAGCTCGAGGTCGAAGGCGAAGGGTCGCGGCCCGGCCCAGTCCAGGCGCAGGTGGCGCCAGACGGCGCCCTCCTCGCGACCTTGGTCGAGGCAGTGCACCGCCGCCAGGGCAGGGGGCGTCTCGGGCCAGGTGCCCGTGAGCCAGTGCTGGACCATGCCTCGGAGTTCGGCACGCCGAGGCGCCCAGTCGAGCGGCTCCGCCACGGCCTCGCCGTCGGCCGTGCGGAGGAGGTCGGGCAGGGCCGGCTCCGAGGGCATCGCGTCGAGGTCGGGCATGGCCTCGCCGGTCTGTCGTTGCCACTCGTCGAACCACTCCAGGGGCGGCGCCAGCATGCGTGTGCTCACGATCTCTGCCTCCTCGTCGGCCTGCGTCACTGTAAGCTCAGGGCCGTGCCGTCCATTCCGGCGGCGGCCCACGCCCGATGCGCGGCGGCCGGGGCCGCGTCCGGTTATTCGTCCTTCGCCGGCAGGGCGCAGCTCAGCAGACGCGGGCCGCTGCCGAAGTACAGGCGGCCATCGAGGATGGCCAGGCCCGAGGTGATCGGCACCGTCGGGAAGGATATGCCGCGATGCGCACAGGTGCCGGGCTCGATCTGCACCACCGCGTTGCGGAAAAGCGCGTAGATCATGCCGTCGGGGCCCAGCGTCATGCAGCGCGGCGCCTGCCAGCCGGAGACGCCGCCGTAGCCGGCGAGGGACTCGTCGCGCACGAAGGCGCCGCGGGCCGGGTCAAAGACGACGAGACGGTCGGGCTCGGCCAGGCCGTAGACCAGGCCGTCGCCGGCCAGGACCAGGTCACGCACCGCCGGGCAGTCCGGCTGCAGCGGCCAGCGCCCGGTGACGGCGCGCGTCGTCAGGTCGAGGCGGTAGAGCAGGGCGGCCTTGGCGGTGGTCGCGCCGGCGCCGGTCGGCGCCGCGGTGGAGGTGCCGACCAGGACGGCGCCGTCGGCCAGGGCGACCATGGCATTGATAGCCTGGTCGGGGACGAGCTGGTCGCGGTCCAGGATGACGCCCTTGTCGGTCTGGCGGTCGTAGATCGCAATGCCGCCGCCGAGCAGGACGCGGGCGGCATTGCCGCCGACCAGGACATGGCGGCCGTCCGGGTGCGCCAGGACCGCGTGCGGCCGGCCGTAGAGGTCGCGCGCCGCGGCCGGCGCAAAGAGCTGCTTCGGGTTGGTGCTGTTGTGCATCGGCCGGTCGTCGTAGGGCTGCTGCGGGTCGTACTCGAGCAGGGCGCCGCTGCTGTAGACTGCGCCGAAGAGCTTGTCGCCGTGGCGCGCGAACTGGTTGATGTGGCCGCCGTAGCCGCCCAGGCCGCGGTTCTGCATGGCCCCCGTGGCGGGCTCGAAACGCCAGATGCGCAGGGGAATGCCGGTGGCGCCGTGGAGGTTCCCATCCGGTCCGGCCACCATGGTGTAGATGTTCACCCCCGTGCTCTTGTAGTCGAAGTGGACCTCGCGGTCCTCGGCGGCGCCGGCGTCGCGCAGGCGCAGGACGCGATCGGCGATGTTGACCTGGGTCCAGCGCGAGCCGTCGGGGAAGACCCTCATGTCGTCCTCGGCGCGGGCCTCCGCCGGCTCCTCGACCGGCGTCGCCCGGCCGCCCTCGAGCCGATGCCAGCCCCAGTCGTCGGCGTAAGCGTAGGCCTTGCCGTCGGTGCCGTGGTGCAGCTTCGGATGACCGCGACGGCGCTTGTCCTCGGGAATGAAGGCGCGACGCTCGACGCTGGCCGGGTGGTAGCCGAGGACCTGCATCGACTGAATGGCGACGGCGCAGTAGACCCAGCCGTCGTCCGTCGCGACCAGGGGGCGCGGGTACTGCGGCCAGGCCTCGGCGTTCATCGCGCCGTGGTTGGTGTAGGTGCCGGTCGCAGGCTGGTAGGACACCAGAGTCGCGCTCGGGTAGATGCCGGCGTAGACCGTCCCATCCGCGGCGCGGACGTACGACAGGGCCATCCCCGAGGGTATCTCGCCGAGGCGGCGGATCTGGCGCGTCGGGATGTCGATGGCCACCAGGTGGCTGCCCATGGTGTCGTAGATGAGGTTGTCGGGCGTCTTGAGCACCTCGTAGGCGCCCCAGCCGCCGACGCCGGTCGGGACCTGCTCGGTCTGGCCGGTCTCGGCGTCGATGAAGAGGTACGACGCCGTGCTGCCGGTCCAGAGCTTCACGAAGACGGCCCGGCGGCCCTGGGCATCGGCGGTGGCGATGGTGCTTGGCCCCCAGGTCGGCATGCCGACCGGTGCGACGACGCCATGGTCGACGTAGTTGACCGGCGGCGGCTCGGGCGCGGCCACGACGCGGATCTGGTCGATGGCCATGTCGTAGGCCGCGCCGCGGTCGGTGCAGCCGGCGATGAACTCGAGGAAGGCAATCTCGCCCTCGGCGGCCTCGATGCGGTCGGCCTCCCAGCCCAGGCCGTCGCCGGGGCGGCCCGGCACGACGGTGAAGGTGCCCCCGGAGGCCTTCAGCGGGTGGTCCCATGACGACCACCCGGCCACGATCTTGCCCTGCGCGTCGAGGCCGCGCACATGGAAGGCCTTCGTGGCCGCCGGATGGGCCGACCAGGCCTCGAAGCAGAGCGCCTGATCGGTGCTCAGGCGCAGCGGCGTGACCGTCACCCGGAAGCCGATGTAGCTCGTCCCGGTGGCCTTCTCCGAGGCCGTCGCCGAGACCTGCAGACGGCCGGCGCCTGCGCCGCCGCGAGCCGGGTCCGTGGTGACCTCGAGGCGCGCATCCGGGGCGTGCGACTGCCAGCTCAAGCGCACCCCGTCGAGGCTGTCGCAGGGGTGCAGGAGGGTCTCGCCGTGGACGCCGGCGGCCGCGGCCAGGGCCAGCAGGCCGAGGTGCATGGTGCGCATCGTCTACCTCTACTCTTAATAGGTATCAAGGACGTGCCGCGGACGTGCCGCGGTCAGCGTGCGCCCGGCGGCGCCCGAAGGCCGCCGCCGCGGCGTCTGCGATCCGCGGTGCCGGTCCGCCGACGAGGCTCAATGTAGGCCATGCCGTCCACGCCGCCACGCCGCCGGCGCCAGAAACCGCCCGGCGTCACCGGGTGGGCGGGGGCTTCCGGCGCCTGTACACGGCACGGGCGACGCCGGCGGCTCTCTGGCATCCCTCCAGGATGCAAGACACGAGAGAACGACGTTTCCGGGGGTATCCTCGCGCGGCTGCGCTCGTCAACCCCCGGCTACGCTCTGGCATCCCTCCAGGATGCACGACACGAGAGAACGACGATTCCGGGGGTATCCTCGCGCGGCTGCGCTCGTCAACCCCCGGCCACGTTCTGGCATCCCTCCAGGATGCGTGACACGCGAGAACGACGTTTCCGGGGGTATCCTCGCGCCGATGCGCTCGTCAACCCCCGGCTACGTTCTGGCATCCCTCCAGGATGCAGGACAGGAGAGAACGACGTTTCCGGGGGTATCCTCGCGCCGATGCGCTCGTCAACCCCCGGCTACGTTCTGGCATCCCTCCAGGATGCA
>JAAYZO010000595.1 GCA_012514865.1 Lentisphaerota bacterium
GTCCGGTTCTGGCACCCCTCCAGGGTGCATGGCGTGCCATCCGCGTTTCCGGGGGTCGGGCTGCGCGCGACCCCCGGCTACGATCTGGCACCCCTCCAGGGTGACCGAGTGAGCGCCGCCGCGATCTTCAAACAGCCCTGGCCAAGCGTCGGCGCGGCTGGGGCAGTCGCGCCGGCCCCCTGCCGTGGTGCGTCTGACGGCATGGTGCTATGCTGTCTCCGGCGCGACTTCGGCTGCGGCCTCGGAGGCCGAGCCCCCAGGCGCCCGTGACATCAGGAAGGATAACGCTATGTCGGCTGGCCTCGACTACCGCACCCCCGGCGCGTTCGTCATCGGCTGCAACTACTGGGCTTCACACGCGGGGACGCAGATGTGGTCCGACTGGCGCCCGGAGGTCGTCCGCGAGGACTTCCGACAGCTCGCCGCGGCCGGCCTGCAGCTCCTGCGCGTCTTTCCGCTCTGGCCTGATTTCCAGCCCCTGCATCTCCTGCGCGGCGCCGCCGGGGCGCCGCGCGAGTACCGCCATGGCGAGCGGCCGCTGCCGCCGGACAGCGCCGGCCTCTCCGAGGAGGCGCTCGAGCGGTTCGGCGTCGTCGCCGACCTCGCCCATGCCGCCGGCCTGGCCCTCTCGCCGGCCCTCCTCACCGGCTGGATGAGCGGCCGGCTCTTCGTGCCGCCGGCCTTCGAGGGCGTCAATGTCTTGACCGACCCCGAAGCCCTGCGCTGGCAGGTGCGTTTCGTGCGCGCCTTCGTCCGGCGCTTCCGCGGCCACCCGGCTATCGCCTCGTGGTGCCTCGGTAACGAGTGCAACTGCATGGGCACCGTCGCGACGTCCGCGCAGGCCTGGGCCTGGACCCACGCCATCGCCGCTGCCATACGCCTCGAAGACCCCGAGCGGCCGGTCGTTTCCAGCCTGCATGGCCTCAGCCCCCTGGAGACGCGGTCCTGGCGCATCCAGGACCAGGCCGAACTCACCGATGTCCTGACCACCCACCCGTACCCGATCTTTACGCCGGGATGCGGCCAGGACCCCATCTACAGCCTGCGCAACAGCCTCCATGCCACCGCCGAATCGCGCTTCTATGGCGACATCGGCGGGCGGCCCTGTGTGGTCGAGGAGATCGGCACGCTCGGCCCGATGATCGCCTCCGACGCGACCGCCGCCGGCTACCTGCGCAGCGTGCTCTTCAACGCCTGGGCTCACGACTGCCGCGGCCTGCTCTGGTGGTGCGCCTATGACCAGGATCGCCTCGAGGCCGCGCCGTATGACTGGAACGGCGTCGAACGCGAACTCGGGCTCTTCCGCGCTGATCGCAGCCCCAAGCAGGTCCTGGCCAGCCTGGCGAGCTTCCGTGCCTGCCTGCGCGCCCTGCCCGTGGCGGCCCTCCCGCCGCGGCTCACCGACGCCGTCTGCATCCTCAGCCGCGGTCAGGATGCCTGGGCCGCGGCCTTCACGGCCTTCATCCTGGCCCGCCAGGCCGGCCTGGATATCGTCTTCCGCTATGCCGATCAGGACCTGCCGCCGAGCGGGCTGTATCTATTGCCGTCGCTGTGCGGCGACCAGAGCCTCACCCGGCGCGCCTGGCGCGGCCTCCTGGACCGCGTCGCCGAGGGGGCCACGCTGCTGGCGACCTGCAACGACGCCCTGCTCTCGCCCTTCAACGAGGTCTTCGGCCTGCGCGTGCAATCGCGCTGCCGCCGTCGCGGTCCGGCCCGCCTCCAGATTTCCGGCGAGTCGTGGTCTCTGCCGGCCGCCTACCGGCTCGAGCTGCTGGCCGACGGCGCCCGCGTCCTCGCCCGCGAGGACGACGGCAATCCGGTAGTGACCGAGGCGGCCTGGGGCCGCGGACGGGCCCTCTTCTTCGCCCTGCCGCTGGAACTGGCTCTTGCCGAGACGCCGGGTGCCTTCGACCCGGCGGCCGCGCCCGCCTATCACAACGCCTACCGCCTCGCGGCGACCTGGCTGAACAGCCCCAAGGTCGCCCGCCAGGACTGCCCTGCCGTCGGCCTCACCGAACACGTCCTCGACGACTCGCAGCGCCTGCTGGTCATGGTGAACTGCCAGCCCGTCCCGGCGACCTGCCGCCTCGACCTCAGGGCGCCCTGGCGTGTCGCCGAGGCCTGGCGGACAACGCCGGTCGCCGGCGACACCGTAGCAGCGTCGGTGACCCTCCCCGCCCACGACGCCGCGGTCCTGCGTATCGAGAGGCCCTGACCGGTCTTCTGCTGCCTCGACGTCCATCGCCCTGGGCCTCTTGCGCAAGGCCAAAGCACGCGGGGGCGGCCCGAAACGAGCCGCCCCCGCCGCAAAGACATCACGCTGTCACGCCCACCGGCGCGCCGGCTTAGAATGACCAGCCGACCCCAAGGACGTAGCGCAGGTCCTCCTTCTCGCGACCCGGCGCCGGCTCGGAGTTGTAGGCGAGCTGGGCCTTGGCCTCCAGCGACAGCCGCGCCGTCATCGCGGCGCGCACGCCGACGTCGGCGTTGATCAGGTAGACGCCGAGGTCCTCGAAACTCGGAATGTACTCGAGGTTATGGAAGCCCTTGACGTGGCTGTTGAAGGTCTTGTCGAGGTGGTAGGCGAGGCGTCCGGAGAGGTTCGAGCGCGTCTCGTCCGGCTCGCTGTAGCGCTCGTAGACATAGGCCAGACCGGCCTCGGTGCGGAGGTTCAGATCGCCGCGCTCGATCCACTGGTAGCCCAGGCCCGCGCCAGGCGTCAGGCGCAGGTCGAGGCCGGCGATCCGGTCGCGATCGTAGCGCGCGTTGCCGTAGAGGTAGAGCTTCTCGATGACGTAGTAGTCGTACTGCGCCTTGGCGAACCAGTTGCTGGCGGTCGTCCCGCTGGCTTCCTCACTGGCGGTCTGGTGCCCCGCCGCCAGCGAGATGCGGTCGTCCTCGCCGCGCCGCGAAGCCTCGATGCCGACGCTGGCCGCGTCGCTCTGGGTGTTGCCGCGTACCCGCGTGGCACCCACGGAGACGGTGCCCTTCCAGGCCGGCTTCGGCGGATTGACCATGCTGAGCGCCGCCAGCGCCACCGGCTGCCCCTGCGCCGGTATCGCCACATAGCCCGCTTCGGCCGCCGCCACGGGCTGCTCGAGCACCGTCCCGTCCGCCAGCGCGATCTGGTTCGCCGCCGCCGTCGAGAAGGTCGCAATGTCCGCCATCTTCAGGGTGACGGTCCCCGCCACCAGCGACTCGAACACCATCTTGCCATCGGCAATCGACTTCACCGTGCCGGTGAGCCGATCGCCCGACACAAACTGCACCTCGTCGCCGGACAGAGTCCCCAGCAGACCGACGCAACTCACGACCACCACCGCCCATGTCTTCCGCATGCCGTCGTCCTCGTTCGCGTTGTGCTACGACCGGCCAGGAAAGCCCTTTCCTGGCAGGTTTCCGACTCCAGGCCACAGACGTACAGACCACGATCCCTTTGGGTTGCAGGCAGAGCCCGCGCCAGGATGCACCGGGCCATCGGCCTCTGCCGACAGGCCTGCAGACCATACCGCGGCCACGGCCGCGGTCAAGGCTCGTATGAAAGGTCGCGGCGTGGCGCGGCTACGGACTCCGGGTCAGAGTACCGCGTTCACGCGGATAGTGTGCGCCGTGGCTTCAGCCCGGCGCAGCCACGGATGTTGCCGCGGCCTAAAGGCACGCGGCACGCTTCCGGCTGAAGCCGGCACTCTGACGGAGATGGCGCTGTGAGCGATCTTCCGCCTTGTTCTA
>JAAYZO010000596.1 GCA_012514865.1 Lentisphaerota bacterium
CGGACTCGCCGCTGCGCTTCTCTGATCAGTACCTTTCTCCCCGGCGTCGTGTCCGTTCTCAGCCGGGGAGGATGCCCCATGCCCGCGACCTCGATGCACCGGTGCCCGAACTGCCGGGAGTGGTTCACCCCGGACCGCTATAACGCCTGGCACCAGCGCTACTGCGCCAAGCCAGAGTGCCGCCTGGCCAGCCACTGCGCCAGCAGCACCCGCTGGCGCCGGAAGAACCGGGACTACTTCCGCGGCGAAGAGAACTGCCTGCGGGTGCGACTCTGGCGGGCGGACCACCCCGGTTACTGGCGTCGTCGTCGCCGCCGCCCGGCACCCACGGCAGTCTGGCCGTTACAGGATGTCGCTCCTGTGAAAGGGGCCGCCGCTGAAGGCGTTTTGTCCTTCTTCCCCTGGATCCGAGCGGCGCCGGATGAGTCCATCCCCAGCCTTGAGTCTCCCGCCCCGTCCGACCCGCGTGGGGCGTTACAGGATCTCGCCTTCACGCAGCACGTTGCCCTGACTGCACTTGTGCTGCATCTCCGGGGTGAACCGTTACAGGACGTCATTGGGGCGGCGCTCGAACGGGTGTACCAGTGTGGCAGGCAGCGGTGGGGTGGCCCGGAAGCGCGGGGCCCGCCGTGACCGCCAGAGGAGGTCGCCCTATGGACGAGCCAGTCAGCCGGCAGAGCGCCATGCCTCCCCCGGGGCGCATCGGTGAGGTTTTGCAGCGCGCGGCCGAGCTTTACCACCGCAGCCTGGTGGAGCGCAGCGCCGGCCGGGAACTCCTGCGTCACCTGGGGCTTTGCGACGAGGCGCTGATCGAGAGGCACTCGATCGGCTTCTGCGACGGAAGCTTGTTGCGGGCCCTGCCCACGCGCGGGCCTGTCCGGGGTGAACTGCACGCCGTGGGCCTGATCACGGTCGCCGAAGACAGGCCGCCGGTCGAACGCTTCGACGGCGCCTTGACCTTTCCGGTCTGCGACATCGACGGCACCACGGCCGGCATGTACGCCGAGTCCGGCCGCCCTGGAGAGTTCACGGCAGCCCTCCCGGACCTGCCCCGCCCGGTCTGGAACGCGCCGGTCGCCAAGCGCTGTGCCGAGGTGCTGGTCACCGCGTCGATCCTCGATGCGCTGGCACTCGAGCGTGCCGGCGTTCACAATGTGGCCGCGGCCCCGGCCCCGGTGCCGGAGAGCGAGCTTGTCTACCTGGAGGACCTGGGCACCCGCTGCGTCCTGCTCGGCTCGGAAGTGTCCGAAGCACAGGCTGCCGGCCCTGAGCCCTCGTCACGACTGCGCATCCATCTGCCCGGCCGTCTCCGCCCCCTGGAGTTTCTCGCCCGTCATGGCGCCGATGCCCTTTCGAGGGCAGTTCGGGAAGCCCTGGAGAGAACCCGCACCGGTCCGCAGGCCCCCGACGGGGACCTTACGCTCAGATGCGGCCGGCGCGTCTACACCGTCTACGGCCTGAGCAAAGGCCCCGGACACCTGCGGGCCACAGTCCGGGCTGAACAGCATGGGCGGCTCCACGTCGACACCCTGAACCTCTACCGCGCCTCCCTGCGCCGCCGCCTGTGCAGCGATCTGACGCGCCTGTTCGACGAGGCCCCGGAGATCATCGATGCGGACATCGCCAAGCTTGTGCTGGCCTGCGAGGACCGCGAGCCGGAGGGCCATCGCAATGCTGCGGTCCCGGCGGCCATGTCCGCCGAGGAGCGTGCCGCAGCCGAGGCCTTCCCCTCGTAGCACTCGTAGCACTCCAGGGCAATGCCCAATGTCCGCCGAGGAGCGTGCCGCAGCCGAGGCCTTCGGGCGCAGCCCGGACCTGCTGGAGCGCATCTGCGAGGACTACGGGCGCTGCGGGCTGATCGGCGAGGAAGGCAACCGGCTCCTGTGCTACCTGGCTGCCGTGAGCCGTCGCCTGGAGCACCCCTTGAGCGTGCTCATCCTCTCCAGCAGCGGCGCGGGCAAGAGCGCCCTGCAGAATGTGACCCTGGGCTTCTGTCCTCCCGAGGATGTGGTACGTCTCACCAGCCTCACCGGCAGGGCGCTCTTCTATCAGGACCCGACCAGCCTGCGGCATCGGGTGCTGGCCCTGGCCGAGACGGCCGGCGGCGAAGACGCCGCCTATGCCATCCGCAGCCTCATCAGCGAGGGCGAACTGGTGGTCTCCACGACCGTGCGTGACCGCAGCAGCAGCCGGCTGACCACAGTCGAGAACCGGGTCGAGGGTCCGACGGCAGTGTTCTGCACCACCACGAACCCTGAGATCGACCCCGAGACCCGCAGCCGCTTCTTTGTGATCGGCGTGGACGAGTCAGAGGAACAGACCGCACGGGTGCTCGCCCGGCAGCGCCGGCGCGAGAGTGCGCCGGATGCCCTGCGGGAAGAGGACGTCGCCGCCGTGCGCCGCCTGCATCAGACCTTCCAGCGTCTGCTGCGGCCCGTGCGCGTGGTCAACCCCTTTGCGCCCCGGCTGACCTACGGCGCCGGCCGGCTGCAGTCGCGGCGTGAGCAGCCGCGCTACCTGGCCCTGATCAACGCCGTTGCCTTCCTGCGGCAGATGAGCAGGACGGCCAGGACGGTCTGCATCGACGGCGCGGATGTCGACTACATCGAGGTCGAACTTGACGACATCGCCGTCGCAAATCAGGTCGCTGCCGCCGCCCTTGGGCACAGCATCGACGAACTGAGCGGGCCTGCACGGAACCTGCTGGCGGTGCTGGGGAAGCTGGTCATGGAGCGTCTGGTCCAGGCGGGACTTGGGGAGGATGCCTATGGAGCAGTCATCTTCACCCGCCGGGAGATCCGTGAGTTCAGCGGCTGGAGCCACTACCGCGTGCACACCCATCTGAATGAGCTGCTCGAGCTGCAGTACGTGCTCGTCGACATCAGGGGGCCTGCGGGGCCGCATCGCTACCGCCTGGCGGCCAGCCCGTTCGGGGAGATGGCGCCCATGCAGAGCCTCGGCCTGAAGCCGGTGGAACGGCTGCGGGAAGAGATGGCCTCGGCGGAGGGCGGACCTGAAGTCGGGAGCGTTCGGGTGCGGTTAGGATCCGTGATCGACGGCGCAAACCATTCGTCTGAAGGTGCTAACGACGGCGCTGATGGGCATTCGGTCGATTCTGAGGGAGGCGGGAGATGCGCGAAAACACCGATGTCGTAAGTGCAGCCGGGTCCTTCATCCAGGATCTGGCCGCGTCGGGCGCCAGCCCGAAGACCGTCGAGCTTCGGCGCTTCGGCCTTGACCGCTTCTGCCGGCACTGTGCTGCGGGCGGCATCGGGCAGGTGCAGGACATCACTCTGACGGTTCTCGAAGCATACCGGAGCGACCTGCGGCGGCAGAAGCTGGCCGACGCCACAGTCGAGCAGTACCTGCGGGCGCCGCGGCTGCTGCTCGACCGGCTCGAACGGCATGGCGAGATCTTCGAGAACCCCGCCCGCCGCATGGCCCTGCACCGCCGCCCGATGCGTCTGCCGCGAGTGCCGACCGAGATTCAGGTGCGCACACTGCTGGAACAGCCTCCCGTCGACTCCCCGACCGGCAGGCGCGACCGGGCGCTCCTGGAGTTCCTCTACGGCACCGGGGCGCGGGTGAGTGAAGCTCTGGGCACGGATGTGGCAGACCTGGATCCCGTGGCCGGCACCGTGCGGCTCCTGGGCAAAGGCCGGCGCGAACGCATGTGCCCCCTCGGTGTCGAGTGCCTGCGGCGCCTGGAGTGCTATCTGCGGGACGCGCGGCCCGCGCTGCTGGGCGCCTGTGACTCGCCCGCGCTGTGGATCGGCGTACGGGGTGAACGCCTGCACGTGCAGGCGGCCGAGGTGCGTCTCCGCGCCTACTCCCTGCAGGCAGGTATCCGGCCGGCCATTGCCCCCCACGGCCTGCGCCGGGCCATGGCCACGCACATGCTGCAGCACGGCGCCGACCCGCTTGCCATCCAGGCCATCCTGGGGCACGCCTCGCTCACGCATCTGTCGCGCTATCTGCGCCTCACGATCACCGACATCCGGCGCATGCATCGCGAAAGCCGTCTGGGAGAGTGACCCATGGCAACGGACTTCACGCCGCTCCTCGAAAAGCACCTCGAACGGCTGCGCTCGCTCGCCTACAGCCCGGGCACCGTGCGCTCGCGCTCCTACGCCGTGCGGGAGTTCCTGCGCTGGCTGAGCGCGACGCACGGGGTCGCTTCTGCCGAGCGGCTCACCACCGAGCATCTGCGCTCCTGGCAGGTGGCCCTGTCGCGGCACCGCACCGCCCGCGGGGAGTTTCTGCGGCCGCGGTCGATCAACAAGAAGATCGAGGGTGTGCGCCGCTTTCTGACCGACCTGCACGACCAGGGACACGTCAGCGAGGTGCTCGCCGGCTCCCTGGAGTATGTGAAGGAACCGAAGCTGCTCCCGCGGGCTCTGCAGCACGAACAGATGCGCGCCCTGCTGCAGGCCATCGACACCACCCGGCCCGAGGGGCACCGCGACCGCACCATGCTGGAACTTCTCTACAGCAGCGGGCTGCGGGCGGCCGAACTGCTGGGGATGGACGTCGACAGCGTGGACCTGGAGCACCGGGTTGTAACCGTGGTGGGCAAGGGCCGCAAGGAGCGCGTCGTGCCTGTAGGCGCTACGGCGCTGCGCTTCATCGAGAGCTACATCAAGGCCGTCCGGCCGCCGCTTGCGACCGACCCGGCCTGCCAGGCGCTCTTCGTCGACGGCACCGGCAAACGCCTGCCCTATCACACGCTGCGGCGCATCGTGCTGCGGGCCGGTGCCGACGCCGGACTGGTGGAGCCGCTCACGGCTCACATGTTCCGGCGCAGCTGCACCAGCGAGCTGGTCCGCGGCAACGCCAACCTCTACCATGTCAGCCGCATGCTGGGGCACGAAACGCTCGATACCCTCCGGCACTACGTCAGGCTGAACATCGCCGACATCCAGAAGACCCATCGGCTGACCCATCCCAGGGAGAGGGATGAGAGTCGGCGCAACGAGGACGCCCCGGAGCCATCGATGTGAGCCGACAGGCGGTTGCGGGGCCGCTGCGGATGGCCTACACTTACTCCGGCCCGGCCGGATCACACCCCGCGAGGAGGCACACGCGTGAAGAAGCGCAGCAAGACCAGAGCCGATGCCGACGGCGGCTGGAAGGACATCATCGAAGACTTCACCGAGGAGTTCTTCGAGTTCTACTTCCCCGGTGTCCACGCCGCCATTGATTTCACCGAACCGGTGAAGTTTCTCGACAAGGAACTGCGTGAGATCGTCACCGAGTCTGAAGTGGCCGGGCGCGAAGCCGACAAGCTCATCGAGGTCCGGCTCAAGGCCGGCGGCTCCGAGTGGGTCCTGGTCCATGTCGAGGTGCAGGGCTATCCGGACCCGGGGTTCGCGGAGAGGATGTTCATCTACCACTACCGGGTGTACGACCGCTACCGGCGCGACATCGTCAGCCTTGCCGTCCTGACCGATGCCGACCCCGGGTTCAGGCCAGCCGACTTCCGCAGAAGCCTGCTTGGATGCGAGGTGACCTTCACGTTCCCCTCGGTCAAGGTGATCGACTATGATACGGATCAGCTCGACGCCTCCAACAGTCCGTTCGCACTGGTCACCCGGATCCACCTCGAGTACCTGGCCGCCGGCAGCAGTGCTCTCAAACGCTTTGACGCACGCGTCGCGCTCACGCGCCGGCTCTACCAGCACGGATTCAGCCGCGAGCAGGTCATCCGCCTGTACCGGTTCATGGGTTTCCTCATGCGACTTCCGGACGATCTCGCGCTAAAGTACAGGAAGGAGCTTGAGTCCATCGAAGGAGAACTCAGCATGCCGTACATCACAGATACAGAAAGGCTGGCCAAACGTGAGGGGCGGGCCGAGGGGCGGGCTGAAGGTCGCGCCGAAGGCCTGAGCGAAGGACAGATTCAGGGCCTTCGGGAAGCAGTGGTCCATGCTCTGGAGGCGCGCTTCGGCGAGGTCCCCTATCAGACGCGCGAAGCGATCAGCCGCGTCGCCAGCGGTGCGAAACTGAAGAAGCTGCTCCGTCTGGCAGTCACCGCCAAGAGCCTGGACGCATTCAGCGTCTGACCCTGTCGGCCGTTCGAGGTTGTACACCCATCCTGGCCCGGTTCATCCCTGCGCGGAGATGATCCGGGCCATTTCGTGTCATGGCCACGGCTCGCGTCCCCCCCCCTGCTGCCTTCCTCTCCATGCCCACCGGCGCCCGCTTGCACACGCCTTTGCGTTGCCTATCTTGATGCCATGGAGGCTACGCTCCAGCCGAAAACCCGGAGGCACAGGACCCGGAATAGCCCGTGGTCAGCGAGGCCGGAAACCGCGGTACCCGGTGACGCCGGTGTAGTAGCGGGC
>JAAYZO010000597.1 GCA_012514865.1 Lentisphaerota bacterium
CTGGCCAAACGTGCCCAAGACGACGCCGACTCCTTCGCCCGACTGCGAGATCAGGGCTGGGGAAGCAAGTACGCCGGCCCTAACGAGCCGCCCATCTGGAGAGGGAGAGACTACCGCCGCCGGCTGATGGACTACTACGCCCACTGGAAGCCGGCCATGCACAAGCACGGCCTCCGCACCGGCGACCTCAACTTCAGCGTGTCGTGGCCCCTGTGCAACCACATCGACACCGAGGACTGGTGGCCCGACTTTGAGCCCCTATGGGCCCTGCAGATCGACGGAGACACCACCAACCTGCACGAGTACGTGTCCTCGGCAGGCTACGGAGACCTGGGGAACGTCCCCTGGCGGGCCGAGAAGCACAAGTTATGCCCGACACCACACAAGAACATCGTCATCGCCGAGACCGGACTCGATCAGGCCGTACTACCCGGGCAGCCCCACAGCGGCTGGATGCACCACTGGACGCCCGAGCGCTACCTGCTCGAGTTGCAGCTGTACCACAGCAACCTAGACCACCGCGTCATCGGGACATGCCTGTTCCTGCTGGACTACCACAACCGGGAGTGGATCACCTTCACGGTGGACACCCTCGTGGAGCGCACCTACTTCCGCGCCGACAACTGGACCGACCTCCCCCGCCATCTCTCCGTACCCAAGCACCTAGCGCTCCCCTGTGATCCCTCGTGCCGGCTGACCCAGGGCTGGAAAGAGCGGCCCGACTACTACCGGCAGTTCGGCAACGCCGGCCACAACGGCCTAGACCTCGCGCCCACCGTGGACGTCTTCAACTCACCCATCCGAGCCGCGGCGCCGGGCCGCGTCTTCCGCATCCGGGAAGGAGGCGGATACGGACGGCACCTGTACATCAACCACGGCTGGGGCGTCACGCTCTACGCCCACGCCGAGCGGATCCTCGTGCGGGACCAGCAAGACGTCGCCGCCGGAGAGCCCATAGCGATCATGGGATCCACCGGAAACTCGACGGGAATCCACATCCATTTCGGTCTTCTGGTGTTCGGACGTTATGACAAGTCAATGAACGACTGGCAGGACCCCAGCCCGTTCTTGGCACACGCCCTAGGAGGAGAGACCAAACCCCAGCCGAGTCCCTCCCCCGCCGACCCGCAAAGAGCCACCGCCCGCTCCCTCCGCTGGAACGCCGAGGAGTCCGCCCGTGAGATCCAGCGGGCCCTCGCCGACCTTCAGACCACCAATCGCAGGTTGCTTGACAACGTCATACCGGCCGCCTACACTCTCGAGGAAGGTTAGAGATGCAGCTCGAAGTATATGATGCTCTCCTGGTCGCCCTCGCCGCCGCCTCCACGCAACTGGCCAAAGAGCTCCGCTTCCCCCGCCGCTACCTGCCTCTGGTGAGCCTAGCGTCCGGAATCCTGATCGCCGTCCTGTTCTGGCTGGCCGACGCCTACCCCATGGCCCGCCAGTTCATCCATGCCCTGGTCGCCGGCGCCGTGGCCGGTTTCACCGCGTCAGGCCTCTACGACAGCGTCGTCGCTCCTTCAAAGCCGAATCACTACCCCACCGCCCCGCAAGCGCCCACGGCGACCCCGCCCACAGCCTAAGCGCCCCCATAGCAGGCCCGGTCGAAGGGCCGTGCCTTGCCCCCCGCGCCCACCGCCAGTCGCCCCCTGGCCCAAGCGCACAGTACCACCCCGCCCTGCCGGCATTCGCCCCCATCGGCAGGGCGGGTCCCCTTTCTGGGCCCTGAACCCTGCTAAAGCCGCACCGC
>JAAYZO010000598.1 GCA_012514865.1 Lentisphaerota bacterium
GGCTCGACCACCGGCGACCAGCCGAAGGGGAAGGTCACCAGCTCGAACACGCCGGCGCCCTCGCGCACCAGGGTGCGCCAGACGCCCAGACCGAAGCCCTTGGTGAAGCCGGCCAGCTCGCCCTCGTCCTGGCCGACGCGGATCATGTTCTTGCCCAGCTCGAGCCACCCGAAGAGGATGTTGGTGACGCTGCGGCCGAACTGGTCGGCGGGCAGACGGCGAATGGTCGGGTCGAGCTTGGCATCATCGCCAAGCGGGTCCATGCCGACCACGCCGGCCAGGAAATCGCCGACCTGGCGGGTCTTGATGGCGGCGTAGCCATGCACGATACCGAGCCCGACCTGGGCACGCACGTCCAGCGGCTCCCGATCGAAGTGCGCGCCGGCGTCGGTGACGTTCTCCTTGCGGATGCCGCCGTAGGCCACCGTGCGGTACAGGCCCTCGTGCTTGGTGAAGATCGGGGTGTCCTCCATGTAGGGCACCAGCCAGAGCGGCGGGACAAAGTGCGGGAAGGAGGCGCCGCGCTCCTGAGCCGCATAGGCGCCCAGCATGGCGTGCTCGGTGACCGCAACCTCGGCGCCGATGCTCGGCCCGACCGCCAGGCCGCCGCGGGCGATCTCGAGGAAGTCCGCAACCCGGTTCCAGACGTAGAGCTGTGAGCTCACCAGCGCGTTGTTGATGACGCCCTCGTCAGCCCGCAGGCCCGACGCACCGAAAGCCAGCGCCGCCGACACTGCCAACCAGCCCTGCCTCAATCGTGTGTTCACCGTTCAGATCCTTTCCTCAACACGACAGGATGTCGCTCCTAAGTCAGCCTCTTGTCGCAGACAATGCCCACACAGTATGCCGCCGGCTGGCCATCGTCAACTGGCGTTCGCCAAATGAAGTCGGTTCCTGCCGCCGGGACAGGCCGGCCCACGACCGCCGCACCGCGTGGCGCCCGGCGCGGGCCGCCGGCGGGCCGCGGCCGCCCCGCTTCAGGAGGCGCCGGCCGCAGCCGGCCGTTACACCGCCGCGGCGGCGCCGACCCGACAGAGCCCCACAAAGGCGCGGCGGTAGACGAGGTAGCCCAGGGCGCCGACCAGCGGCACCACCACACCGCCGACAACCGGCAGCCACTGAATCGACAGCAGCACCACGAAGACCAGGCGCAGGCCCCAGCGCGCCAGCGTCCGCCGCCCGCCGGGAAGGTACCGGCTGAACGGCCCCGTGAGGGCCTGCCGACAGACGACCACGCCCGGCACCAGACCGAGGACGGGGACCAGGCTGCAGAGGAAGCCCAGGCCGAGGGCCGGCACCAGACGCCGGCTGACCATCGCCAGATAACGCGCGCAGAAGACCTCATCGGCGAAGGGGTCGTGCCCACAGCCCGGACAGGCCTGACGCGGCCGGCGCAGCGGCAGACGCTCGGCACAGCGCGGACAGCGCCGCCGCTCGGCCAGGCGCAGCGACAGCACCTCGCGGTCGGATGCCGAGAACTCGAGCGACTGCCCGAAGAAGCCGACATCCGCCGGCTGGTCCTGCGCCTGGCCACAGCCGGGACAGTGCAGCGCGGAGCGGTGCAGAGCCTTGCCGCAGGCGGGACAGGCGCCCCGACGGCGCTGCTCGCGACGTTCCAGGAGCAGCGAGACGGCCTGCAGCGCGCCAAGCGTGACGCCCAGAAGCACCAGCATCAGCACCGGGTAGAACACCAGCACCAGCAATCCGCCGGAAACGGCCAGGTCCTCGAACCAGCTCGCGAGCTGCCGCCACCCCAGGTCGTCATCCTCGTCGATCGCCCGGAAGACCCCCCGGAAGCGCGCCCGCAGGCCGGTCACCCAGGCGACGAGGAGGCCGTTGCCGAGCGCCCAGAGGCCATCGCCCAGGCCGGCCTCGACTCCGGGAAGGACCAGGCCCTCGACGACCTGGCGGTCGCGCACGCTGAGTACGCCGAGGCAGCACAGGACTGCCATGGCGGGCTTGAGGTAGCGCTCGAGGAGATCGAGGACCTCCTCGCCGGTCTCGGTCTTGACCGCCAGGATCTCGGCCAGGGCCAGCACGCCCAGGCCGATGAGGGTGGCGTCGTGGGTGAACCAGGTCGGCACCCCGGTGACCCCCTGCAGGATGGGAAGATCCTGCAGGAGCGGCACCTCGGGGCCGAAACGCAGCAGCAGCGCCGTGAGGAACGCGGGCAGGAAGGCCCGCGCCGAGAACAGGCCGCTGGCGGACAGGGCATGGATGAAGGCGGTCAGGTCCATGGAACAGCCTACGCAGGCGACCGGCCGAGCGCACCGGACCGGTGCCCCACAGGGGCATTATAGCCGGCAGCGCCGCCGACCGCAATGGGATCACCGACGCGGCCCGTCCCGGGAACGCCACGCGTCGGCCTGGCATTCCGAGGGCGCTGACCGCGCCCTGCCCTGGCGCTGGGCTGATGGACGATCGCGTCAGCGCTCATGGGGAGTGCCGGAACCGGACTTCCAGACAGCCCTGGCCCTGGTGCGCCGGACCTGGAAGGTGGGCTACGTTAAGGCGCGCGGTGTCGGAGGGTCTAGGCCTTGCCCCGAAGCGGCGCAGCGGCGCCGACGCCAGGAACCCCGACGCACAGCCCCGCGTCTCAGAAGCGGTCGTGGCTGCAGGCACTGCCGCCGGGGGTGTCGTCCCGCCCGGACCTCTGTTGCCCTTTAATTAAGGAAAGGATCCCATCTCATGCCGATCTACGAGTACCGCTGCCGAAAGTGCGGCGAGGCGTTCTCCCATCTCCACCGCCGGCTGAATGAAGCGGCTCCGTCCTGCCCGAAGTGCGGCACGGCGGAACCCCGGAAGCTGCTCTCGACCTTCTCGACGGCAGTCGGGGTGAAGACGCCATCCTGCTCGCTCGGGCGGTGCCCGTCGGGCGGTTCCTGCGCCACCGGCGCCTGCCCCCTGGGCTGAGCCTGGCCGGCCAAGGGCGCCCGGCGGACGTTTTCCGGGTCGGCACCGCGGGACGGGTTGCGCCCGACTCGTCTATCCTTATAGTATGGTGTGTTTTTCACAGGCGCCGTGGGTCGCCGGTGCACCGAGGCGGTGTGCCGGCGATGGCGAGATAACAAGAGGTGTGTCATGGCAGCGGTTGTTGATGCCGAGAAGTGCACGGGTTGCGAGACCTGCGTCGGTGAGTGCCCGGTCGAGACCATCACGATGAAGGACGGCAAGGCCGTCATCGGTGACGACTGCGTCGACTGCGGCGCCTGCGTGGATGCCTGCCCGGTGGAAGCGATCACCCTGGAGTGACCGCTGACCCGTCGCGGCCGCTGCAGGGCCCGACCCATACACCAGGAGCGACGGCCTCGCCGGCGCTCCTGGTGTCTTCGTTTAAGGCACCGCATCGACGGCAGAGGCCTTCATCCTGACCTATTCACGCGCCGCACAGCGGCTCGAGCAGGTCGTGGAGAGCCAGTTGCGTCACCAGGCGGACGTCGAGGCTGTGGCCCGCCTTGTACGAGATCACATGGCCCGCCAGACGGCCCTCGTCAATGAGCGAGAGCGCCGCGATGAGGTCGAGCACAGCGCGGTGCCAGACTGCCTCGAGCGACTTGCCGTTCTCGACCAACTGTGGCGTGTTGAGGTAGCCGCGCCGGCCGGCGATGAGGATGTTCCTGCTGGTGTAGCCCAGGTTGCGGACATCGGCGAAGAACTTGCCGAGGGTCTGGGCGTAGATCATGTCGGCGAGGGAGCAGTTGGTGCGTGCCGCGGCACCGTGACAGAACGCCTTCCGGCAGAGGTCGAACTGGATGCGCTGCCGGCCGATCGCGGTCGGGAAATCGATGGCGACATCGAACGACAGACGACGCTGGCCGGGCTCGGCCGGGACGACGTGGAGGA
>JAAYZO010000599.1 GCA_012514865.1 Lentisphaerota bacterium
GCCGCATGATCGCCGACCTCGGCGGCGCCGACTGCTGCTACAGCGGCGCGGGCTGGACCGGCCACCTGGCCTTCATCGAGCCCGATGCCCCCGAGTTCGATGCCCCTCTGGAGGTCTGGAAGACCTTCGGGCCGCGCATCGCCACCCTGAGCCCGTTCACCATCGCGCAGAACTCCCTGCATGGCGCCTTCGGCATGAGCGGCGACCTCTGCGCCGTGCCGCCCAAGGCCGCCACCATCGGTCCGGCCGAGGTCATCGGCGCCAAGCACCGCTTCGACATGCACAGCATCACCGTCGACGGCTCCTTCGCCTCCTGGCAGCGCCTGACCAGCCGCCTGGTCCTGCATGGGCCGGTCACGCCGCTCCTGCCGCAGTCGATCCTGCAGACGCTGCGGACGGATGTCTACGTCAGCGAGGCCATCGCCGAGAACATCGAGCCGCGCTGGAACAAGGGCTACTGAAGTCGCCGCGCCGCACCGCGACCGGTCGCGGTGCGGCCGTCCGCTCGACGCAACCCCGGCCGGGGCACCGGCCACAACGCCGAGGTGATACGATGGGAACCTACAGTCCGAAGCCGTACCAGATCGACCTGACGCAGTGGCCGCGCATCGTCGCGCCGCCGCCGGGTCCGAAATCCAAGGCCCTGCACGCGCGCTGCTGCAAGCACTTCAAGGGCCTCAGCGGGCAGGTGAAGCTCTTCCCGGTGGCCTTTGAAGAGGGCTCCGGCTGCACCCTGACCGACGTCGATGGCAACCGCTATATCGACTTCTCCAGCGGCATCTACGTGACCACCCTCGGGCACTGCCACCCGCGCATCACCGAGCAGGTCCAGTACTACGCCGGCAAGCTGATGAACTGCCACGACTTCACCACCGAGATCAAGACCCGTCTGGTGGAGAAAATGGCGCAGGCGCTGCCGGGCGACCTCAAGGGCTACCAGTTCTACGACTGCGGCACGGCCGCCGTCGAGGCCGGCCTGCGCGTCTGCCGCGCCGCCACCGGCAAGCACGAGTTCATCAGCTGCTTCTACGACTTCCACGGCAAGACCTACGGCGCCGTCTCGCTGGCCGAGATCCGCTCGCCGGTCTATGGGCCCACCCGCGCTCCCGGCTTCCATATGGTGCCGCGCCCCAATCCCTATCGCCCGATGTGGACGCGCGCCGACGGCAGCATCGACACCGATAAGTACATCGAGTTCTACGACGAGTACTTCGAACACGGCACCGCCCACCAGGTGGCCGCCTTCGTGGTCGAGCCCATCCAGGGCTGGGGCGGCAGCGTCATCCCGCCGGATGACTTCTTCCCGAAGCTGAAGGCCTTCTGCGAGCGCCGCAAGATCCTGCTCATGGCCGACGAGGTGCTGACCAGCATGGGCCGCACCGGCAAGATCCTGTGCATGGAGCACTGGGGTGTCCTGCCCGATGTCGTCACCCTCGGCAAGGGCTTCGGCAATGGCTTCCCGGTGACCGCGGTGGCGGTGCGCGAGCCGTTCATGGAGAGCTTCGAGTCGATCTCGGCCTCGAGCAGCTACGGCGGCAACCCGATGGCCAGTGCCGCCGCCCTGGCCTGCTTCGAGGTGATCGAGGACGAGGGCCTGCTCGAGCACGCCCAGGAACTCGAGCGGCTCTTCCTCCGGCGCATGGAGGCCTGGAAGCAGCGCTACCCGATCGTCGGCGACGCCCGCTGCAAGGGCTGCCTGATGGGCCTGGAGCTGGTCAAGGACAAGGCCACCAAGGAGCCCTTCGACGCGGCCGGCAAGATGGTCTACCAGCGCGCCTTCGCCAAGGGCCTCGCCTGGGTGCCGGCCGGCCACATCCTGCGCATGAGCCCGCCGATCGTGATGCCCAACGACGTCGCCGAGAAGGCCATGGACATCATCGAAGAGTCGATCGTCGAGACGCAGAAGGCCCTCTGCTGAAGGGCTTTTTCCGCGGCCGCATCGCGCCGAGTGCCGGCGCGGTGCGGCCCTGAGTGCCGCGGCGCCGAGCCGTGCCGCGGCACTCAGGGCCGGTGTCACGAGGAACGATCACGCCGCCCCGCCGGCCGTCGCGCCGGACGGGTCGGCCCGCAGCGGGAGAGGCGGTCATGGACAAACTGCGCGTTGGCATCCTCGGTCTGGGTCGCGGCCTGACGCACCTGCGCAACTTCCTGAAGATCGAGGAGGCGACCGTCGTCGGTGTCGCCGACCGCATCGAGACCTGGCGCGAGCGCGCCCGGCCGCTCTGCCTCGAGCACGGCGTGCCGCAGGTCCACGAGTTCGAGGACCTCCTGGCGCTCCGGCCCGACGCCGTGGTGATCGCCAGCAACGGCCGCTGTCAGGCCGCCCACAGCATCCAGGCCCTGCAGGCCGGCTGTCACGTCCTCTCGGAGGTCCCCGGCGCCTTCACCGAAGAGGAGATCCACCACCTCGTCCTGGCCGTGGAACGCTACGGCCGCCAGTACATGCTGGCCGAGAACTCCGCCTTCCTCGACTTCCTGCGCTACTGGCGCAAGTGGCTCCTCGAGGACCGCTTCGGGCCGGTGGCGCTGGCCGATGGCGAGTACCTGCACTACCTGCCCAACTCGATGGTCGACGTCGACCTGACCAAGCTCACCCCGGCCCAGGTCCGCGAGCGCGAGGTCGCCGCGGCACGGCACTCCTGGCGCTCCGATCAGCCGCCGATCCAGTACCTGACCCACGACCTCGGGCCGCTCCTGGAGGTCCTCGACGACCACGTCGTTTCGGTGACCTGCCGCAATGGCCCGCGGTGGTGCTCGCAGGCGCCCCTGCGCGCCGATGGCCAGGTCGGCCTGTTCCAGACCGCCAAGGGCAGCCTGATCCGCATCATGGTGACCCTCAACACCCGCCGCCCCGGCGCTCATAACTACCGGATCTTCGGCGTCGATGGCAGCGCCGAGTGGTACAGCCACGAGGGCTTCTGCCGGCGCTTCGACCGGAACCGCCAGGAGGGCCAGGGCTGGGAACGCATCGAGATCGGCACCGCCGCCCGCGACGCCGACAAGAACGCCGGCCACGGCGGCACCGATATCCAGATGGCGCGCTGCTTCGTGCGGGCCATCCGCGCCGGCCGGCCGGTGCCGATCGATGTCTTCCGCATGGCCGACTACACCCTCCCGGGCATCCTCGCGGCCCGCTCCGCCGACCTCGGCGGTGCCCCGGTGAGCGTCCCGGATCTGCGCCGCCGGCCCTTCGCGACGTCGGCGTTCTGGGATCATGTCGACCTCCCCGAGGACGACCCGGCTGGCACTGACTACCGCTCGGATGCAGGCCTGACGTACTGAGTCCATGCAGCACGTGAACCAAGGGGTATGAGCGGGCACGACGCCTTCGGGCGCACCTGCGGTCTGACGCCCTGAAGGGGCATCATTCGTCAGCCCAGGGCAACGCCCTGGGGAATAGTATGTTACGCCTTGCAGACTGAAAGTCTGCGACAAGACGGGCAGTTTCTCGCGACCCATCTGGCACCGCATCAGGAGTGCATCGCATGACCTCCAAGACCGCCGTTTCGGGCCTCCATCGCGCCGTTGCCGTCGCGGCCATCGCCGTCGCCGGCCTGACGGCCCTGCCGGCCGCCGGGGCCACTCTGCCGCCGGTGCTGCGCGCCGGCCGCCAGGCCTACCTGCGCGTCGAACCCGGCACCCTGCGCCTGACCCTCCTCAAGCGCGACCTCAACATCTACCCGGCCCCCGACAACGTCACCTTCACCCTGCGCGATCCCCTCTGGCGCGTCCTGGCCGAGGAGACCATCCCTGACGACGGCGCCACCGGCCCTGGTGCGGCGGCTGAGCTGCAGCGTCGGGACCTCGCCGTGGAGGTCCCCCGTGGCGGCGTCTGCACGCTGGTGGTCGCCGGCCAGGGCGGCGATTTCGTCTGGGGCCTGGAGACCTCGGCCGGCAGCCTGGTCGTCGATGGCGAGATCGCCCTCAACGACGCCGCCTTCGCCGGCGAGGTGTTCTTCCCGGCGCCGCCCGGCGCCATTGCCATCAAGGTGCAGGCCTTCCACGTGCCCGGCGCCCGCCAGGAGATCACCCTGAGCGACGCCGCCGGCGAGGTCCTGCACCGCGTCAGCCTCGACAAGGCCGGCGTCTTCCACACTCTCGAGGTCCCGGCCGACCAGGGGCGCCGCGATGGCCTGTGGTCGTTCGAGGTGCCCCGCATGGACTTCAAGGCCGACGTCCCCGGCCTGACCGTGTGGGCCTTCGACCGCGCCGCCTTCTTCGTGCCGTCGGCGAGCCAGGGCATCCTCCTGCCGCGCCGCGTCGTGCGCTACCTGCCGGCGCAGTCGGAGGCCCCCGTGCTCCTGCGCTTCCACGCTCCCGAGGCTGCCGCCGCCGGGCCTTTCGAGTTCCGCCTCGAGAAGGACCCCGCCGACCACCCGCTTGCGGCCCGCGTCGCCGCGGTGCACCCGAAGCCGTATCCCGGCACCCGCGCCGATGCCGTGGTCGAGCTGCACCTGGCCCTCGACCCGGCCCGCCCCGACCCCCGCGAGGCCAGCGTCTGGGTCTCGGCCTTCACACCCGGCGCCGCCGAGCCGACCGGCACCGCCGAGATCCGCGTGCGGCAGGGCGTCCCGCCCGCCGCCGCGCCGCTCGAGCTGCCGATCGTCAACCGCCCGCACGAGCATGAGAATGTCACCCTCGGCTACGTCCCGGACATGGTCACCAACGAGGTCGCTTTCGACCTCCTCAACCGCCCCGTCATCCGTCAGCGCTGGCTCGACCGGAACTGGTCGCCGGGGCTGGCCATGCTGCGCGAGGGTCGCTGGGAGATCCGCGACTACGAGGCGGCCCTGAAAGGGGCCTTCCCGGACTACACCCACCCGATCTCCGGCGCCGGCTTCCTCGGCTGCAAGGTCGCCTTCGACAGCGAGGGCGGCATCTACACCATGGTCCGCCTCGGCCGCAACCCGCCGCGGCCCGGCGTCGCCCTCCTCTTCAGCCCCGACGACGGCCGGACCTGGCAGGTCACCGAGCTGCCGGGCACCGCCTTCGATATCGAGCGCTTCAGCGGCCACAATGCCTTGCCGCATCCGCCGCCGGTGCTGACCTACACCGCCACCCGGCCGCACCCGACGGCGCGCTACGGCGGCTACCACGACCTCGACCTCTACCTGCCCCGCCGCGAGGGCTCGCGCCTCGTGGTCGGCGAGCCGATCCGCATCACCGACACCTGCCTCGGCTCCTGCCAGCACTCCGGCGGGCCGCCCTCGCTGGCCACCCGCGACGGCCGGACCCACGTGGTCTGGGGCGCGGCCATCGAAGAGGACCGCCCCGGCGTCCCCACCTGGGTCGTCACCTGCGACCACCGCAGCCGCACCCTCGGGACCCCCGTCCTGGTCGGCTATGCCCCGCCGATCAACGACGTGCATAACGTCCCCGCCGTCTGCCAGGACAGCACCGGCGTCATCCACATCGTCACCGGCGCCCACGGCGCCAACTTCCTCTACCGCCATTCCCTGGCGCCCAATACCCTCGAGGCCGGCCTCAGCGAGGCGGTGCCCACCCTCACCAGCGGCTGCATCGATGAGAAGACCGACGCCGATGGCGATGGCCGACAGACCTACTGCTCGCTGGTCTGCGACGACACCGATACCCTCCACATCGCCTTCCGGCAGTGGCGCCGCGGCGTCGATCCCTACCACGGCGGCGGACTCTACGCCGCGCTGTCGATGCAGAGCAAGGCCCCCGGACAGCCCTGGAGCCCGGCCCGCGTCATGGTCGTGCCGCCCTGCTCAGGCTACTCGATCTACTACCACAAACTCACCGTCGACCGCCGCGGCGGACTCTACCTCGCCTACAGCTACCTCACCGCCGACGCCGCCTACCAGAAGCAGTTCCCGGAACTCTATAACTTCCCGGCCCTGATCCTCTCGAAGGACCGCGGCAAGACCTGGAAGCTGGCCGCGACCGCCGACTTCGCCGACGCGCCGCGCTGAGCCCGCCGCGCCGGCCGGACGCAGGCCGCGACAGGAGAGCGGCGCGCCGGTGGGAGCGGCGGACGGGAACGCCGAACGCTCAACGCCCAACGCTGAGTCCACTCCAAAAGATCGTCCTCGTCCTCAGCGCAGCGGTCCTCGTCCTCGTACTCGATAGAATTTGAGCCCAACTTCGACGACGAGGGACGACGACGAGGACGAGTACGATACGCAGTAAGCCTTGTTAGAGTGGACTCAAGGCTCAACGTCCAACGTCCAAGGCGGAAGGGGAACGCCGAACGCTCAACGCTCAACGTCCAACGTCCAAGGCCGGCGGTAGGCCTCCGAACTCCGAACTCCGAACTCCGAAGTCCGCGCCCCAGATCCCGACGGGCGATCGGCGGCGCCGCCACACAGCTTCCGTCTATCGGATCTTCCGGAACAGGAAGGGCGCGTCCCGTTCCGGAAGATCTGTCGGTCAGGCCCCTTCCATGGCGATGGCGCGCGGGAAGAGGATGTTGTTCTCCTTGTGGATGTGCGCGTGCAGGTCGGCCTCGATTGCCTGCAGGGTCTCGTAGAGCCCGGCGAAGGTCGGACAAGCGTCCGCCGGCAGGGTGTAGCCGTCGGTCAGAGCGCGCATCTGCGCCAGGGCATCGCCGGCGCTCTCGTGCTCGGCCTCCATCTGGCGGATCGGATTCTGCACGGTACCGCAGTGCATCGGCGGCACCGTCCCGGTGGCGGCGACCTGGGCCTCCATCTGGCGGATGTACGGGAAGAGGATCTGCTCTTCCTTCATCAGGTGCATCTCGATCTCGCGGCGCATGTCCTCGAACACCGCCTGCAGTGCCCGCAGACGCTCGCCATGACGGGCGCCGTGGGCCCCCAGGACCTTCACCAGATCGGCGCTCGCCCGCGGCAGCAGCGCCCGCATGGTGGCGTGGTGCGTCGCCTCGATGTGGTCGGCCAGCGCCGTCAGCGTCGCCGTCGCCCACGACGCCTCCGCCGCGGCAGATGGCGAGGCGACGTCCTCATCCAGAGCCGCCAGCACCGCCGAGAGACTCACACCCGCCGCCGCCGCGGCCTCCGCCACCGGACGGCCACCGCCGCAGCAGACGTCCAGGCCCAGCGCCTCAAGAGACCGCCGGGCACCCGGGTGGCGTGTCACCAGATCGCGCACCGTCGTCGTCGCATCCAGAGTCAGACTCATCACACAGCCTCCATCGTTGGCCGGCCACACCCGACACCATCAGCCGGCACTGAAGCCCACGTTGGGCGGTAATCCTATGGGCTTGCTGGAGATTGGACCGGCAATCCCCCTGCGGGTTCCCCAGCGGAGGCTCCCAGTGCCGCTGCGCCGGCCTGGGGGGCATCCGTGCCAGGGGCAGGCCGTCAGACGGGTCAGACGGGTCAGACAGGGTCAGACAGGGTTTTACGTTATGGCCAGGCTCCACTATGGTAGCATCGTCGAAGGCCAGAGGGGCTGACCGGAACGTGTGAGAGACTGAGAAGGAGGGCGAGACATGGCAATACGCCGTTCCCGATCGTGTTGCCTCGCTGTCCTTCTCGTCGCTTCGCTCGTTGCCGGCGCCGCCCCGTCCGCCATCAAGGTGGCTTGCATCGGCGACAGCATCGCGTACGGCGTAGGGGCCATCGAGGAGGGCCACCCTGGCGCCACCTATCCCGCTGTGCTCCAGACGTTGCTCGGGGGCTCCTACGAAGTGGGCAACTTCGGCGCGTCCGGCTCAACTCTCCTGCGTCGCGGTTCCCTGGGCAACGGCGCCGCCGACGCCTACGTGAACCGTGAGCAGTTCGTCCCGAGCAGGGCCTTCGGTGCCGATATTCTCCTGATCATGCTCGGCACCAACGCCGTCAACACCTCCTACACCTTTGCCATCGTCGGCTTCGGGGCTGACCATAGACCGAGGAGGGGACCACCCGGATGAACGGATCGGCGACCGTTCGTCCTTGATGAGTCGGTCGGTTGAAACACCCCTGCGCACTATCGGTGTCTGGGGATCAGAGGTGGCGGCGGGTCGGTCCCCCAAAGCCACCTGTGTCCATGCAGAGCACGGTCCCACCAAGACCATGAGGAGGCAAGCGATGGCCTGTGAGTTCATTCAGCCTAAGAGCGTCCACTCGA
>JAAYZO010000600.1 GCA_012514865.1 Lentisphaerota bacterium
AGACGTGGTCGAGCACGACCTCGGGGGCCGCCGGGCTGCCCTCGAGGCGATGGGGCAGACGGGCTTCGGCGAGGAGTGCCGGCACGGCGTCCGGGGCGACGCCGAGCCAGGCGGCGGCCTGGAGGGCCGTGAGGCGGATGGTGCCATAGACATAGCGACAAGGGACGCCGGCCGAGCGCAGCAGGCTGATCAGGGCCGAGGCGATGTCGACGTCATTGCCGCTGCCCTCGAGGAGGACTCTCTCGGCGCCCTTGACAGCGCCGAAGTACGGCTCGTAGGCGACGTGGCGGCGCACGTGGTCGAGGATGTCGGCGGGAGTTTCCAGGCGCTGGGCGAGGGCCTCGACCGCGGGCGCGGCGCTGAGCTGGGGTGCGGCGATGGCGAGGTCGCCGGGCACGGGTGCGCCGGTGTCGTCGGGGTCGGTGACATCCCGCAGGGGTCCCCAGGCGACGTCGCCGCGGGCGGCGAGGAGGATCGGCGTGCCGCGCAGGGGCGAGACATCGAGGAGGGTCGTCGTCGTGGGCAGTCCCGCGGCGCTGCGGGCCGCCAGGATGCGGCCCTGGCGGCGGGGTCGAGCCGAGGCGCCGGGGCGGTGCTCCGCCGGCGCCCGTGCCGGGGTGAGGTCGAGGAGTCGGCGCAGGCCGGTGGCGCGGCGGGCCGGCTGGTCGGAGATGACCAGATCGCAGGCGGCCTGGAGGCGGTCGATGGTCTGGATGACCTGGCGGTGGAAGGCCTCGGCGCGGGCGGCGAGGGCGGCATCCGGCGGCGCGTTGACGGGTACTTTGCCCCTGGCGGTGTTCTGATTGGGGTAGCGGTCTTGTTGGTGGTGGAGGCGTTCTAGCCAGGCGAGCCGGAGGCGCTGGAGGTCGCTCTGGAGGGCCTCGATGCGCTGGCGTTCAGCGGCGGAGGGGGCCCGTCCGGGAGGCGGTCCGGCGAGGTCGGCGGCGAGGGCCCGTGCTCGCGGCAGCAGGTCAGCGCGGAGGACCTCCGGGGCGCGTTGGGTGAGCGGTCTGCGGTGTGGCGGCGCCGGGGACGGCGCCGTTGCGGCCGGGGGCGCGGCGGATGACGGCGCCGCCGGTGCGGCCGGCAGGAATGGCGCAGACAGGGCCAGCGCCAGGGCGACGATGGCCTGCCGGGGCCGTTGCGGCAGGTGCTGGAAGCACGACCGGCGTGCAGTGCTGCGTGTCATGGCGCGCTGTCCTCCCGATGGCTTGCCTGGCGGGGGCGTTGCCGCGACGCGGTCACGGGTCGCGGTCGCGTCGTTGCCGGGTCCTCCTGGCGGGCCTGTCCGAAGTCATTCCAGCCGCCGATGATGGCGACCTCGCGGGCCCAGATGCGGCTGTCAAGGAAGGCATTGCGGCAGCCGGCGGTAGAGAAACACCCGTCGGGGGCGTGGAGTGTCCCGGTGAAATGGTTCGTCGACCCCGAGACGCGGATGTCGCCGCCGGCGAGGAAGAGGATGCCGGTGCGGTCCCAGGCCTGGAGCCGTCGCTGGCCGGCGGCGAGGAGGATATCGCCCGAGGCGACGATGGTGACGCGGGCGGAGAGGTTACCGGTGAGGGTCACATCGCCGTCGACGACATGGAGGCCATCGGGCAGGTCGCCATCGAAGCGCTGGCTGTCGGGGTAGGTGACATCGGCACGTCGGCGGAACTCCTCGAGTGCGAACGTCGGCAGGGTGACGATGCCGGCCTTGGGTGCGACGGCGCCGGCCCAGACCTTCGGGCCGGTGAAGCGGACGTTGCCATGGGCCGAGACTCGCCCATTGACGCGGGTCTGACCGGCGGCGATGTGGACCTCGTCATTGCTGTGGATGCCGCCGTCGATGCGGTTGCGTCCGCCGGCGATGGTGAGGACCTGGGCGGTGCCGGTGGCGATGATGACCGCGTCGGTGACGGCCGTGTCCGGCTCGATCCAGGTGACCTCGGCGAGGGCGCTGCCCGGGTTGCCGGC
>JAAYZO010000601.1 GCA_012514865.1 Lentisphaerota bacterium
GTCGCGGTGCCCTTGCTGACCGGCGCCCCGAAGTAGTACCGCGCCTCGACCTTGGCGGTGATCGAGTCGCCAAGCATCACCGGCTCCGTGGGCGCCCGGACCGTGACCTCGAACTCGGGCTTCTTGTACTCCTCGACCCGGAACGAGCCCTGGCCGACGCCGTTGCCGCCGACCTCGACCTCGACGCTATAGACCCCCAGCGGGCAGCCGTCGGCCAGGAGCATCTCGCCCTGGACACCCCCGTAGGCATCTGCGGTCAGGTCCTGCTCATAGACCGCCTCGCTGCGCGGATTGCGGATGACCACGTGCAGCGGCCGCGCCGCGAAGGCGCTGGTGTCGCCGAGGTCGTACTTGGCGTGGGCGACCCATGCCTTCCACTGCACCCGCTGCTCCGGGCGATACACCGGCCGGTCGGTGATGACGAAGCCCCGGGTGGCCTCGTAGATGGCGTCGTAGTGCTCGGGGTAGCTGATGCCCGTGAAGCCATCGAAGGCGAGGCGCCCGCCGGGAGTGCTGGCGGTGGTCAGCCAGGTGAAGTCATCCGCGAGGTCCTTGGGGCCGAGGATGAGCATGCCATCGGCGTTGGTCTGGGCCGTGTGTTCGGCGATGACCATGCGTTGCCTGCGGGTGCGCTCGATCCACTCGTGGCGATAGCCGAGGAACTCGAGGCGGGCGTTGGGCACCGGCTGGCCCGTGACCGCGTCGGCGACGAAGACCAGGTGCTGGCGGTCCAGGGGCTTGCGCACGATCACGGTGTCGTCGAGGACGACCAGGATGCACGTGGTATTCCCATCGGCCACCTCGCCGACGAGGAGGTACATCCCGGCGTTCTGCAGGGGCGTGCTGACCGTGATGCGGCGGTCGCGGTGGCCGTCGCGGGGCTCCAGCTCCAGCGTCCATTCGGCCGCCTTGTCGAGGAGGTACTGGCGCTGGTTATCCCCGACCAGGCGGCGGCCGATTTCCCCGAGGTTCGTCCTCCTCCAGTCGAGCTGACGAGGCCGGCCGCGGACGTAGGCACGCGTGTCGGCGAGGAGACGCGCCAGGTCCACTCGGTGCGCCGTGAAGGTCACCCGGCGGGCATTGCGGAAGCGGAAGGGCACTGTCGCGGCGCGCCCGGCCGGCAGCGTGCTCACGGGCTCGAACTGGCCCCAGTTGCCGGTGATGCGGCGGATGCCGGCAGCGGCGTTCTGGGCGTCGAAGGCCGTGAAGCGCTCCCACCAGGTCACCGCCTCGGGGTACTGGCGGCGGTTCTCGTAGATGCTGATCAGGAGGCGCGTGGCCTCGGCCTTGACGGCGCTGTCGGTGTCGTCGGCCAAGGCCTTGAGCATGGCGATGTAACGGTGCCCCTCGGGGAGGGTGAAGCGTCGCACGCCGGTGGCCAGACGGGCGATGGTCTCGTCGTCGCTCAGAGTGTCGACGGCGAACACGCCGGCGCGTTCATCGGCGTCGTCCTGCAGGAAGACGCCGCCGGACCAGGCGATGGTCTGAACGCCAAACTCGGTGTGGAGGGCGCGTGACACGACGAGCCGGGCCTGACCGGATCGGGCCGGGTCGGCCTCCTCGGACTGCTGCAGAAGCCAGCGCCAGCGCTCGCCATCGCTGGACGCCGCCGACCAGCTCGCCGGGACCCCGTAGAACACCGGCTGGCCATCGGCGCCGACCGGCGCACCGCGCCCGCCGCCGCGGCTCATGCCGCGCTCTTCGTCGTAGTCCGGCAGTGTCTCGAGGTCGGTGAGGATCTGCAGACGCCAGGACTCCCTCGGAATGAACCACGAGGCGACTTGGTCCGCGAAGGTCAGGAAGAAACCGGCGGCCTCGGCCGACGGCCGAGGCAGGGCCTGCACCAGCGGCTGGGCCTGCGCCATGAGCTGCAGGGCCCGCACGCGGTCGCGCGCGTGACAGTCGGCCCAGCGGCCCTCCTGGCCGTGGCCATGGCCACGCCGGAACTCGCCGCCGATGACCTCTCCGGAGTGTTGCAGGAGATCGCTGTAGGCGAGGGCCGCCTGCTGCAGCAGACGCCAGTTGCCCCCGTGCGCTGCAATCGAGAGTTCCAGAAGGCCGTCCATCTCGGCCTGACGACCGAGACGCTGCAGGCAGTACAGACCGTACCCGAGGTCGTCGGGAACCTGCGCCGGATCAGCGGCAGGATCCGCCAGGAGCTTCCGGAAGAGCACCACGGCCTCCTGGACGTTGCCGTCCTCCCGAAGCTTGCGGGCGGCGGCGCGGTCCTCGGCCTCGCCGGCGCTCAGGAGATGGCCGACACCGCAGAAGGTCAAGAGGCCGATAAGCAGCATGCCGTGGGTCGTCATCGTGCACCATCCTTGCCCGTTGGGCGTCGCTGATCCAACCCTCGCTCACCAAGGTACCCCGCCGAAGGTCCGGCCGCCATCGCCGCGGGCGCCGGTCCAGCGCTGACCGACGATCGCGTCAGCGCTCATCTGGCCACCCTCCTGTGGAAATCGACCGCGATTTCCATGGTCACATGATCGGGGCCGGCATGCGCCCCGCGGGCGCTGGAGGGGTGGCAGATCGTAGCCGGGGGTCGCGCGAGAGCACGACCCCCGGAAACGCGAACCCACGAACCAC
>JAAYZO010000602.1 GCA_012514865.1 Lentisphaerota bacterium
CCCGGGCGACGCTCCTCGAGTAGGTCGCGCGAGCCGAGCGCGACCACCCGGGCGACGCTCCTCGAGTAGGTCGCGCGAGCCGAGCGCGACCACCCGGGCGACGCTCCTCGAGTAGGTTCGCGGCGCCGCCCGTGGACCTCCCGGGCGACGCTCCTCGAGTAGGTCGCGCGAGCCGAGCGCGACCCGCGGGCGCCGACAGCGCCCGGGTGAGGCCGAGCCGACGCTCGGCGCTCCCAGAGAAGCGGCTGAAACGCCGCCGCCCTGTCCCCGAGGGCCCTGCACGAGCCCGCCGGAAAGGGACTCAAGCGACAGAAGGGACTCCAGGATGGGGTCCCCAGTGTCCTCAGTGTCCTCAGTGTCCCTACCACTTCTTGAGGAGGTCGAGGCGGACGTCGTTTTCGGGGAGCTTCTTCAGGTAGAAGTCCCAGATCGGCAGGCCGGTGGCCTCGCCGGAGGCGGCGCAGAGGGCGCCGGTGAACTCGCGCCATGGGCTCGGCGCCAGGGCCACGTCCGACGCTCCGAAGGGCTGCACCGCCGCGAGGATCAGGCAGCCCTGCCCCAGCGGCCGCTCGATGATGGCCGGGCTGTCGTCGTCGCCATAGCGCGCCAGGACGCGGGCGTCGCTCGGCAGCGGCCCGAAGCTGCAGGCCTGGACCTTGCCGGCGAGCGGTCCGGGGAGATTCGCGATGCGGTACAGGGGCAGCTCCTTGCCCTCATACGTCAGCACCGGACGGCGCAGGGCGCGCGGTTCGAGCGTCGTGCCGAACCAGGCCGCGCGTTCGGGCACGGCACTGCCATCGAGGTTCGCCGTGAACAGCCCGGGGTCGAAGGAGACCAGCGTGCCGCCGCCCTTGACGAAGGCCTCCAGACGGGCCGTGGTCTCGGGGTCGGTGTAGGTCAGGCGGGGCACGTAGACGACGCGGTAGTCCTCCAGGCGGTGCAGGCCCGTCGACAGGCCGGTCGGGCTGATGAAGCGGAACCACGCCTGGTTCTGCTCGCCCAGCAGGACATAGAGCGAGTAGGCCGGATGCAGGACGTTATCGTCGTAGCCCCAGCGGTCGTAGTCCGAGTGCAGGATGGCGGTCCCGGTGCGCTCCGGCAGGCGTATCTTCGGCAGGGTCTTGAGCTGCTTGTTGATGGCCAGGGCTTCCAGATTACCCTCCCACATCGACATCAGCGTCTCGGCGCCCTCGACATACCAGTAGAGCATCTCAGCGCCGACCTTCATGCACTGCGACGCCCACTCGCGCATCTCCTCGGGCTCCGGCCGGCCGCCGTGGTAGATGAAGTTCTGCGGCGTGACGCAGAGGCGCGACCGGCTGGCGAGGTCGCCGAGCATCTTGGCGCTGAAGCCGGGGTGGTACAGCGCCCGCCCCCGCCCGTAGGATGCGGCCGTGCTGGTCGGGTACGGATCGCAACTGATCCAGTCGGAGTAGGGACTCAGCAGCGCCACGTCCGTCGGGCAGACGCCCGAGACGGTATTGCGGTCGATGCTCTTGAAGTCCACTCCGGGGAAGACCTCGTGGACCTTCCCCTGGACGTCCTGGCAGAACCTCGCCATGTTGCGGTTCCACCAGCGCCAGAAGGCGATGCGTTCGAAGGGCGCCTGTGCCGATGGCTCGGCGAAAGCGTCGTAGAGTCCGAAGCGCCCGAAGCCGGTACTGGCACGGATCTCGGCCTCGGCGGCGTCGAGCGCCTCGCCCAGGGCGGCATTGCGGCTGCGGCTGTAGATGTTCGCGACGCTGTTGGTCGGCTCGTCGACACCGAAGACCAGCCCGACGGTGTCGAGGTAGTCCTTGTAGTAGTACTTGCTCTTGAGTTCCTCGAGGCCCTTGACGACGAACTGCCGGTAGCCCTCGCAGGCCGGGTCCACGGCGGTGTCGCCGTAGTGGTAGCGCGCCCCGCTCTGGATAGCGCCGCGGGTGATGGCGCTGTTGAAGAGCACGTACGGGTAGCGCGTGCCGTAGCGCCGGGTGTACTCGCGCATGCGGTCCCAGCCGCCGAAGATGCTGCTGTTGGCCCAGGGCAGGGACGGCCCCATCATGCCGGCCTCGCCGCGGGCGGCCAGGAGGGTCTCCTGCCACTGCCGCTCTTCCTCCTCGGTGTAGAGCTTGCGAATGGCCTCCGGGAAGATGTTCAGGAAGGCCGTCCCCCAGGTCCCGGTGCGGTAGTTGCCGGGCTCGGTGCCGAGCACGGCCTCAAACTGCGCCCGCGGCCGGTCGATGCGGTAGCTCTGGCGGTCGACGCGGCGGGTGCGCTCGACCCGCCCGGCCTGGAGGTCCAGGCTGGCGTACTTGTCGACCGCGTGGAAGTTCCCATCATAGGCGTTCCACTGGCTGTTCTCGTTGCCGCCCTTGTTCTCGCGACCGACGTTGAACCCCAGCGGCTGGGTCGGCAGACCCGCGAAGCCGAGCGTCGACCACGGTATGCTGAAAGCCGCCTGCCACGACGACGCGTCGCGCCAGGTGCGGACCTCCCACTCGCCGTTCCAGGCGCCGAAGACCCGCCAGGGATCGCCAGCCTGATTCTGCCGCACCTCGGCATCGAAGCGGCTGCCGTTCGGGTTGACGGCGAACTGCCAGGCGAGGTTCCTCCCCGGCGCCGAGAGGAACAGCTCGAGGCAGTCATCGGCGAAAATCGCCGCGTCGGTGCCGCGGTCGGTGACCGTGGCACACAGGGCCGCGGCGTCGTCGAGGCGGGCCACGCAGCCCACATAGAGTCGGTTCTCGTCGTAGGTCAGCCTGACGTCGGTCTGTTCGCTGGCCGGGTCGGCCGTGACGCAGAGGTGGAAGCCCCGCAGCTCGGCCACGCCGGCCCACGCCGAGGGCGGCTGCTCGGTCGTGAAGCCCGCCGGCGC
>JAAYZO010000603.1 GCA_012514865.1 Lentisphaerota bacterium
GCTTATGGGGCGATGCCCTGGGCTGATGAATGATGCCCTTTCAGGGCGCCGTAACGGGGGTCCGCAGGCGTCACCGCGAGCCGAGTGGCGCCCCCCGGACGCTCCCGGCGCCGGGGGCCCGGCGCGCAGGCAGGATCGCGGTCTGGTACGGCTGCGGCCTTCTGGTCAGAGTGCCGCGTTCACGCGGAAGTGTGCGCCGTGGCTTCAGCCCGGCGCGGCACCGGATGTTGCCGCGGCCTGAAGGCCCGCGGCACACTGCCGGCTGAAGCCGGTGCTCTGACGGGGAAGGCTCAGGAGACGGCGCGTCGTGGCGTTCCGGCCGGTGCTCGGTCGCCGGGACATGCGCAGGGATGCGCATGCCACTTCCAGGCCGGTGCTCGGTCGCCGGGACATGCGCAGGGATGCGCATGCCACTTCCAGGCCGGCGCTCGGTCGCCGGGACATGCGCAGGGATGCGCATGCCACTTCCAGGCCGGTGCTCGGTCGCCGGGACATGCGCAGGGATGCGCATGCCACCTCCAGGCCGGCGCTCGGTCGCCGGGACATGCGCAGGGATGCGCATGCCACTTCCCGGCCGGCGCCGGCGGCGGCAGGCCCGCCGGGCGCCTCTCAGCCCCGGCAGGCGCGGTGCAGCGCCGCCAGGTCGCGGGGTTCCAGGCGGAACTCGCTGCCGCGGCCCTGGAAGAACCCATGCTTGCGGATGAGGTGGCTGTGCAGGGGCGTGAAGCGCAGCTCCAGGTCGCCGGCCTTGACGAGGACGACGGCCTTGTGGCTGCGGAAGCCGCAGGCGAAGGGGCACGGAATGCGGCCCATGCCCTCGACGATGGCGGCGGTGGCACGGCCGTCACAGGCGGCGCAGGGCGCCTCCAGGCCGGCGTCGGCGGCGGCATGCAGCTCGTCGAGGAGGTCGGCGACCTCCTCGACGCTCAGGCCGGCCTCGGCCAGTTCGGCCACATCCGCGGCGACGATCTCGTCGATCGGACGCGCGTCCGGGCCGAGAAAGCCGGCGCTGGAGAGCCGTCCGGGCGCCAGACGGCGGCGGCTGGCGTCATGCAGGGGGTTGGCTTTCATGGGCGCGGTCCTCTCTCGCGCTAGGCGAACTTGTCGTAGTAGATCGCCTCGGGCGCGATGCCATTGGCGATGAGGCGTTCCTCGCAGGCATTGACGAGTCCCGGCGAACCGCAGAGGTAGGCCTCGCGGCCGCGGCAGTCCGGGAAGTGGCGGTTGACCACGTCGGTGATCAGGCCGGTCTCGCCATCCCAGACGTCATCGGGCGCCGGACGGCTCAGCGCCGGGATGAAGCGGAAGTCCGGCAGGGCCTTCTCGAAGCCCGCCATCTCCTCCAGGCAGAACATGTCGCGACGGGCCACGGCGCCGAAGAAGTAGCGCGTCCGGCGCGGGTTGCCCTGGCGCTGCATCTGCATGAGGATGCTCCGGAAGGGCGCCATGCCGCTGCCGCCGGCGATGAAGATCATCTCGGTGTCGCGGTCGCTGAGGCGGAAGTCGCCGTGCGGGCCGTTGAAGGTGACCTCATCGCCGACCTTGAGGTGGTTGAAGACCCAGGTCGTGCAGATGCCCTTGGGCACCTGGCGGATGACCAGCTCGATATGGCGGCGGTCCTCGGCATCGCCGGCCAGGGAGTAGGCGCGGTAGACCGGCGTCGTGTTGCCCGGGTAGGCCGGCGCCCGCAATTGCACGTAGGCGCCGGGGACGAACTGGATCGTCTCCGGGTCGATCAGCTCCAGACGCAGCAGGCGGATGTCGTGCGTCAACGGCGTCAGGGCCTGCACCACGGCGCGGTACTCGCGAATCGAGAAGAGCGCCCGCGGAATCTCGATGGAAAGGTCCTGACGGACCTTCAACTGGCAGGACAGGCGCAGGCCGCCAGCGACCTCGGCCGCCGAGAGATGCGGCTCCTCGGTCGCCAGGAGCTGCCCGCCACCCGCGGTCACCTTGACCTTGCACAGGCCGCAACTGCCGCTGCCGCCACAGGCCGAGGGAATGAAGACGCGCTGCGCGGTCAGCGCGCTGAGCAGGCTGCTCCCGCCGGGGACCTCCAGGACGCGCTCACCGCTGTTGATGCTGATGCGGCAGGTGCCGTAGTCATTGAAGCAGCGGTCGGCCACGACCAGCAGCAGCGCCAGGACACCGCACAGGGCGCAGAGACTCCCCACAGCCGTCAAGAACATCATGGTCAACGCTTCGCTCCAGCCTCGCCCCGACGGGCCCTCAGAACTTGATCATGCCGCTGAAGCCGACAAAGCCCAGGGCGATGATGCCGCAGATGATCAGCGTGATGCCGGTGCCACGCAGGTTCTCGGGGACCTTGTCCTCTTTGAGGCGGCTGCGGATGCCGGCCATCAGCACGATCGCCAGGAGCCAGCCCAGGCCGCTGCCGAGGCCGAAGACCAGGCATTGCCAGAAGCCGTAGCCCTCCTTGGCAATCATGAACAGCGACACGCCCAGGATGGCGCAGTTGACCGTGATCAGGGGCAGGAAAATGCCGAGGGCGAAATACAGCGGTGGCGAGAAGCGCTCGATGACCATCTCGACGAGCTGGACGAAGGCGGCGATAACGACGATGAAGAGGATGTACTCGAGGAACTCGATCTTCAGGGGCAGCACGATGTAGGTATGGACGAGGTAGTTCAGGGCGGCGGTGGCGGTCGTCGTGGCGGCGACGGCCACGCCCAGGCCGATGCTGGTCTTCATCTGTCGCGAGATGGCCACAAACGAGCACATCCCCAGAAAGCGCGTCAGGAGGATGTTGTCGGTGATGGCGGCGGCCAGCAGGATCACCAGCGACTGCACCAGCAGGCCGGGCTCAGAAGAGGCGGCGGGGGGCGTGATCATGCCGGGGTCCCTCCCTGACGACGCACCCAGTGGTTGCAGAGCCAGACCAGCAGGGCCAGCATGAAGAAGGCCCCCGTCGGCATGATCATGATCGTCCACTGGTGCCACCACAGCTCGCGCGCCGGCAGGGCCACCCCGAAGAGCGTCCCGAAGCCCATCACCTCGCGCACGACCGCGATCGGTATGAGCACCAGGCTGTAGCCCAGGCCGGCACCCGCGCCGTCAAGAAACGACGGCCAGGCCGGATTCTTCGCGGCGAAGGCCTCGCAGCGGCCCATCAGGATGCAGTTGGTGATGATCAGGCCGACGTAGGGGCCGATCAGCTTGTGGACCTCCGGGAACCAGGCGCGCATGGCGAAGCCGGCCACGATGACATAGGCGGCGATGATCAGCACCTGGACCATCATGCGGACCTGCTTCGGGGTATAGGCGCGCAGCACCGCGATGGTGGCGCAGGAGAGGGCCGTGGCGAAGGTCAGCGCCGCGCACATCAGCACGGTGTTCTTGAGGAGGTTGGTCACGGCCAGGGTCGAGCAGATGCCGATGACCTGGCGGAAGACCGGATTCTCGCGCCAGAGGTTCAGGACGAGGGCTTTGCCGCCCGGTGAGTCAAGGAATCCCATGGTCGTTCAGGGCCTCCCCGTTGGCGGGTCCTGCGGGGGCTGGGCCATGGCCCGGTGCAGGCTCTCCAGGTGGTCGTTGAGCAGGCGGTCCACGGCCAGGCAGGTCTGCGTAGCGCCGCTGATGGCATCGACGTGGCGGCCGTCCGCATTCGGCGAGCCGGGTGCCGCGATGCGCAGGACCGGCCCGGAGGGATTCGGCGCGATGGCAATGCCGTCGCGGAACTGGTCGGTGAAGATCGGCTCCTCGATGCGGCCGCCCAGACCCGGGGTCTCGGACTGCTCGAGGATGACCAGTCCCAGGGTGCGAGTCAGGTCGGGCGAGACCGCCAGGATGCCCTGCACCGGGCCCCAGAAGCCCATGCCGCGGAAGGGCACCCCGTAGGCCCGCAGGGTCGTCCGCCCGGCGTCCTCGTAGGCCTTCAACAGCGCGAACTGGCGCCCGGTCTCGGGGTCGGTGCGGACCTCGCCGGCGACGACACGCTCCCGCACCATGGCCGCGACAGCGGCCTTGTCGAGGCGGTCCGGGTCGCCGTAGTCGAAGACCTCGATCAGGGCGCGCTGACGAAGGAACTCGCTGTTGCGCTCGAGCAGGTCGGCGGCGCCGAGGTAGATGCCGGTGACGGCCGACCCGAAGACCAGGGCCACACCGACCATGAAGGCCACGATGAACCAGGGCTTCGAGGTCATGGCGCCGACCCTCCGGCTGCGGCCGCGTCGGCCGTCTTGGCCGGCCGCCGGCCGGCCTCCTGGCGGCGCCTGATCA
>JAAYZO010000604.1 GCA_012514865.1 Lentisphaerota bacterium
CAGTCGGCGGCCTGTGCCGCGGCCCAGGCCGCCGTCGCTGCCGCGGCGGCGGCGGTCGGGCGTTGCCGCGACGAGGTCCGGCGCCTCGGGGGTATGGACAGCCGCCTGCGCTGTCGGCACACGGCCGACCTGGTGCGCCGTCATGAGGAACTCGAGCGGACCGCGTCGCGTCGCGAGGAGATCCTGCGGTCGATCGAGAGCATCGAGACGCGGGTGCGCGAGGCCAAGGCCCGCCATGACCTCGAGGGCCGCCTGGCCGAGTATGACGAAGCCCGCGCCGCACTTGAGGCGCAGCGCGGCTCCGGCTGGCAGGCGCTGGCCGGCCAAGTCAGCGTCGAGACCCTGACCGCGACGCTCGAGGACCACGCCTCGGGCGTGCTCCAGCGTGCCCAGGAGTCCTTTGCGGCGATCACGCGCGGGCGTTACCGCCTCCTGGCCGAGGCGGCCGACGGCGGCGCCGTGCTGCGGGCTCGCGACGGCGAGAGCGGCCGCCTCCACGACCTCGACGAACTCTCGAGCGGCACACGGCTGCAGTTGCTGCTCGCGGCGCGCCTGGCCTTCCTGGCTGAGCGGGAGGGCGAGGGGCCGATGCTGCCGCTGATCCTCGACGAGGTCCTCGGCAACAGCGACGACGAGCGTGCCGGGACGATCATGGACATCGTCATCGCCGCGGCCCGCCAGGGCCGCCAGGTGATCTGTTTCACGGCCCAGTCCGACGAGCTTGGCAAGTGGCAGGGGCGCCTGCAGGCCGCCGGGGTGCCCTGGGCGCGGCACTGGCTGCCCGCCGGCGTGGCGGCGCCGCCGGCGGTGCCCGTGGCGGCGCCCGCCTGGGCGCCGGAACCGGTGCCGGTGCCACGGCCGGGTGAGGGCGCCGCCGACTACGCCAAACGACTGCGGGTGCCTCCACTGGATCCCTTCGAGACCCTTCCGGGCAGCATTCATCTGGCCTGGATTGTCGACGACCCGGGTCAGTTGCATGCCCTCCTGGCCGCCGGCTACCGGACCTGGGGCGCCCTGTCGCTCCTCCTCAGCCTGGAGTCGGGCGCCGCCGCCCTGCGCGCCGGCGCGCCGGCGCTGACCGACCTGGACCGCGACCGCCTGACCGCCCGCGCCGAGATGCTCCAGCACCTCCTCGCTCTGCTGCGGCAGGGCCGACGCCGTCGCGTGTCGCGCGCCGAGCTGCGGGCGTCGGGGACGGTCAGCGCGCGCTTTCTTCCCGAGGTCGAGGCCCTCCTGGAGGCGAGCGGCGGCGATGGCCGCGAGCTGCTGCGGCGTCTGGGCGAGGGCGCCGTGCGGGGGTTCCGCCGTCGCCAGTTTGACGCTCTGGAGGCCTGGCTTGACGAGCATGGCTGCCGCGATGACCGCCCGACGCTCAGCCTGGATGGCCTCCGCGCTCACCTCCACGCCCGCGCCGCCGGCTACCTCGTCGACGGACGGCTGCGCCTGGCGGATGTCGACAACCTGGTGGCGCAGGCCGCCGGCTGCCTCGCCGGCCTCGAGGCAGACGCACCGCGCGGCACCGAATGAACCATCGCGGCGTGGCGCCGCCGCCGCCGCCTCGGCTCGTGGACGCGTTCGCGTCCGTGGCCACTCGCCCCCCCAAGCGGCGCGGCGCGCGCCGTCCTGTTGCAGCGGCCCTCCGCGTGCCGCGCCTGTCCACCGCTGCGGAATGTGATTCCAGGCACGGAGACTGGCGCGGCCGCACGAACTGACAAAAAAAGACAAAAGACGACATAAGAATCTTTTTCTGTCGGGCAAATATTGACAGAAGCGAACAATCCGACCATAGTAATGTCGTAACAAGCAGCACCATGACCAGCCGGTTGTTCATGAGGTGCGCAGGTTGGAACCCGCGCTGACAACAGGCTGAGTTTGGCAGGGGCCGGGCATGGCGAACAGGCGATCTGTTCGGCCTGGGTCCCGATGAGGAGTCGATGAGATGAAGGTATTTCGCCGCACGTCGAAGGAACCCCGCCCGCCTACTGTCGCCTCGGACAGCGACGAGGCATTCGAGGGCTTTGTCGAGGCTCTGGGGATGTTGCCGCCGGAGCTCCTGCGTGATCCGGATGGCTGGCTGGGTCTGAGTGACAGCGACTCGCTCGATGCGGTCTGCGGCAATCTGGCCCGGGTGCCGGTGTTGAGCGAGCGCTGGGGCTGAGCAGGTCGGACGGTCGCTCCGAGGCCGCGGCCTCGGACGTCGGCCCGGGTCTCCGTGCCTGTCGCCGTCGACCGCTGAGGTCGGCGGCGCGGCGGTAGCCCGGGCCGTTTTTTTGTGATGGGGCGTGCCGCGGGGAGGCTTGACACCATGGCGGTGTCGTCTTAGGCTCTGGGCGGTGCTGGCGGTGCGGGGGGGGCGGGTCGAGTCAGGGGGCGGCGTAACGCAGTCAGCGGGCCGTTCAGGCGGGACGGTGACGGAGAGGCGCCATGGCGGACAGAGCGGCGGTTGGGGGCGGCAAGGCCTTGGGGCGCGGCGATGACCTGGGTCAGGCGGGCGCGCCGTTGCTGATCGAGGTGGCCTGGGAGGTATGCCAGCAGCTTGGCGGCATCTACACGGTCATCCGATCGAAGATCCCGGCCATGGTGAAGCGATGGGGCGGCCGCTACCTGGTGGTCGGTCCGTACGACCCGGCGGTGAGTCCGGGTGAGTTTGAGGAGTGCGCGCCGCCGGAGGGCCTTGCGGCGGTTCTCGAGGACCTGCAGCGGGAGGGGGTCGAGGCGCATTACGGCACCTGGCTGGTGACCGGCAAGCCGCGCACGATTCTGCTGCGTCCCGGGAGTGTGCAGTCGCGTCTGGCGGAGGCGAAGTACCTGATCTGGGAGCATCACCAGATTGGCCTGCCGGGTGATGACGGCCTCATCAACCAGGTGGTGTCCTTCGGTGTTGCGGTGCAGCAGTTTCTGCGGTCGATGGTGGCCCGTCTGGGGTCGACCCGGCCGCTGATCGCGCACTTCCACGAGTGGATGGCGGGGACGGCCCTGCCGGAGATCCGTCACGAGCGCCTGCCGCTGGCGACAGTCTTCACCACGCACGCGACCTCGCTGGGGCGCTACGAGGCGATGACGGACCCGTGGTTCTACGACCACCTGGCGCAGGTCCCATGGGAGGCCGACGCGCGGCGCTTCAACATCGAGCCGCAGGTCCGTCTCGAGCGTGCCGCGGCGCAGAGTGCCGACGTCCTGACGACGGTCAGCGAGATCACCGGGATGGAGTGCGAGCATCTCCTCGGCCGGCGGCCCGACCTGATCCTGCCCAACGGCCTGAACCTGGAGCGTTTCGTGGCCATGCACGAGTTCCAGATCCTGCATCGCGATTACAAGGCCCGCATCGGCCGCTTCGTCATGGCGCACTTCTTCCCGTCCTACTCCTTCGATCTGGATCGCACCCTCTACTTCTTCAGCGCCGGGCGTCTGGAGTACCGCAACAAAGGCTTCGATCTGACCATTGAGGCCCTGGCGCGGCTGAATGCGCGGATGAAGCGCGAGCGTATCGACAAGACGGTGGTCTTCTTCCTGATCACCAAGGCGCCGCAGCGGTCGATCAACCCGGAGGTCCTGCGCTGTCGGGCGCTCCTGGCGGACATGCATGACACCTGCGACGCGATTCGCGACCAGATAGGCGAGGCGCTGTTTGTGGCGGCCGCCAAGGCCGAGCTGCCGCAGTTCGAGGAGCTGGTCACGGAGACCATGCGCCTGCGCCTGCGCCGCATGATCCACACCTGGAAGACCGAGCGGCTGCCTTTCATTGTCACGCACGACCTGGTCGACGACGTCCATGACGAGGTCCTCAACCAGATCCGCCGCTGTCAGCTCTTCAACCGTGCCGAGGACCCCGTCAAGGTCGTCTACCACCCCGACTTCGTGACCCCGAGCAACCCGCTCTTCGGGATTGACTACGACCAGTTCGTGCGCGGCTGCCACCTCGGCATCTTCCCGAGCGCCTACGAGCCCTGGGGCTACACGCCCCTGGAGTGCGTGGCGCGGGGCATCCCGGCGGTGACCAGCGACCTGAGCGGCTTCGGCTCGTACCTGGTCAGGCACATGCCGGACTACCAGCGCCGCGGGCTCTTCGTGGTACACCGCCGCAGCAACAGCTACGAAGCCTCGGCCGAGGAACTCGCCAACTGGCTGCTGGACTTCACGCGTCTGGAACGCCGCGATCGCATCTCGCTGCGCAACGCCGTCGAGAGTTCCGCTGACCACTTCGACTGGAGCAACCTCGGCGAGCACTACGCCAAGGCGCATGACCTGGCCCTGGAGAAGGCCGGGCGCTGACGGCGCCCGGGCGGCCCTGGGAGCGCCGAGCGTCGGCTCGGCTTCGGCCCGGGCGGCGGCGCGCCGCCCGCCGCCCGACGGCGGGGGAGAGGTGGGCGCCACGAGCCGAGTGGCGCTCTCCCGGGCGCTGACGGCGCCCGGGAAGTCCACGGGCGGCGCCGTGGACCTGCTCGGCCTACGCCGATGACGCCGCCGGCGGGGGAGAGGTGGGCGCCACGAGCCGAGTGGCGCTCCCCCGGGCGCTGA
>JAAYZO010000605.1 GCA_012514865.1 Lentisphaerota bacterium
CCTCCACCTGGCTCCAGAGGATGGCATCCTCCCACACGTCACAGCCCACGACCTTGACATGCTCGCCGTTCCAGAGGAACAGCATGAACGGGCTGGCGAGGCCGGGGGCGCTGCGCATGCGCAGGCCATTATAGGCGTTGACGTACTTTTGAGCGTTGGTCGGCTCGCAGCCATTCTCCTCGGTCGACGCCGCAGTCACAGTCGCTGTCTCCGCGGCGGCAGAGAGCGGGGCCAGCAGCATAGCGGCCAGCACCAGCACAACGATCCCGATCGATAGCAGTCTGCGCATCGTGTCCTCCTTCAGGGCAGTGATCTCTCGCCGGCGCCGGCCGATCCCGGCCCGGTCACGCACGGAGCCGATCCATGGCCATTCAGGCCCACTGCATGCAACTATAACGCGACCGTGCCTCAGAATCAAGCGCTGGAACACCAACGCCTCGAAAAGGCTCAGGCGCCAGTGCGGGCGATGCGAGGCCCGCTTGCCACCATCAGATCGAACGCGAGCGTCAGATCGGGCGCTTGCGCCAGGACAGGTAGAACAACACGGCCAGGACGCCGTGCACCGCCGTCCAAAAGATCTTGGGAACACCGGTCCCATGCCCAGGATTAAGAAGGCCACCGTGGCCATCGTGGCGGCGACCAGGTAGACGATGTCTGCCTGGACGATGATCTCCACGCGGTCCCAGCTCCGCGACAGAGCGGAGAGCAGCGACGTGAGCCCCCCGAAAAAGAGCATCAACACCCCGTACAACCGGAACACAGGGATCAGACCATCCTGCGCCTCAGGATAGCCAAACATGTCGCCCACCTGTTCGGGAATCACCACCAGACCGAGGCCGGTGACCACGGCCAGCACCACATGGACAAGGAAGGTCATACGCGCGAACCAGGGAACTGGCTTTTCCATACACACCCCCCGGCACAGCCACACACTGTGCCCCTTCCCTCATGAACCGCAAGGGCCTCACACCGCCTCATCCCATCATAGCGCCTCAGGCATCCTTTGTCCAGCGTTATCGCAGATAATCACTCATATCCGCAGTTATTCACAAAAGGAAAGCAGCATGCATTGATGCGGCGAGGATAGAATGGTTGGCAAATACTCCCGTAGCGCATGAAAGCGCAGGCACCTATTGACGTTTGCCGCACCAATCGCTACGATAAAGGTGAATCAGTGCTGCAGCGCCAGGGGCTGCATCTTGCCAGTTGCTCGCATCGATCCTCGGGTCCGTTCGTGCTACAGGTAAGGAGGTGCTGCCTATGCCCCATGCCGTGACCGATCTCCGACCAGCCGGTAGTCGCCTTTCCTGCAGTGCCGTCGGCCCATCAGACAGTGGAGGTAGCCCATGAACGCCAGCCGACATACCCGCCGTGAGTTCCTGAGACTGGCCAGCCTCACCAGCGCCGGCGTCCTTGTCGCCGCCTGCGCCGGCGAGCCCGAGGTGGTCGAAAAGATCGTCAAAGAGACCGTGGAGGTGGTCAAGGAGGTAGAGAAACAAGTTACCGTCCTCGTCGAGGTCGAAAAGGAGGCGGAGGAAGAGGCCGCCGAGGCCGAACCCACGCCGGAGCCGGTCGAGGAACCCCCGCGCTTTAAGGAATCGCCCATGCTGGCGGAGCGCGTGGCGGCCGGTGAACTGCCCCCCGTTGAGGAGCGCCTGCCCGATGAGCCGCGCATCTGCGAGATCATCGAGGAGATCGGCGTGTATGGCGGCACCATGGTGGTGGGCGACACGTCCACTAACCTGCGCGGCAACGACACGGCCACGACACAGGACCGCGCCTACTGGCTGCGCCCCTCGCACGACCTGACCCACGCCGTGCCCAACACTCTGGCCGATTGGAAGATGAGCGACGATTTCATGGAGGTCACCTGCTACCTGCGCAAGGGGATGAAGTGGTCCGATGGCGCGCCCCTGACCACAGCCGACGTCCAGTTCTGGTACGAGGATTACCTCACCAACACGGACCTGACACCGGTGCCCAACATCGCCTTCCGGCGGGGCGGCGACCTGATGACGCTGGACATTATCGACGACTTTACCTTCAAGCTCACCTTTGCCGCGCCCAACCCCTCCTTTGTGCTCTTGAACATGGCGCACTATGGCGTGGGCGAGAGCCAGTGCTGGATGCCGGCGCACTATCTGAAGCAGTTCCA
>JAAYZO010000606.1 GCA_012514865.1 Lentisphaerota bacterium
CAGGCTGCGCTCACCGCCGATGGCATCGAACTCGTCGAAGAGGTAGACGGCACGGTCACGCTGGATCAGCTCGAAGATCTGGCGCAGCTTGGCGCTGGTCTCGCCCATGAACTTGGTGACCAGCTTGTCCACCTGGATGGTGCGCAGGCTGAGCCTGAGTTCATGCGCCAGGATCCTCGCCGTCAGGGTCTTGCCCGTCCCCGGCGGGCCCACCAGCAAGGCCTTCCGGCGGGGTGCCAGGCCGTGACTCTTGAGCTTGTCCTGCTGCCGGTACTCGTGGATGATGCGCACAATGCGCTCGCGCAGAGCCACCGGCGACACGAGGGCCGCCAAGGATACGGCCGGCTCCTCGCAGAGCACCAGGCCCAGCAGATCCTGCGGAAAGGCAATGAGGTCCATCGCCCCGCGCTGGGCCCGCGCCTTGTCCACGATACCCCGGATGTCATGCGCCAGGGCACCGTGGCCCTGGCTCGCCTCGTGCGCGGCCACCTGCAGGGCCACCGTCGCGAAACGCTCGACGTCGTCGCTGAAATGCGACCGGATCAGCGACTTGATCTGTTCGGCTGTGGCCATCGTCGGCGCCTTCGGCCTTGCTGCCCTGCGTCCCAAACCCACCCGGAATCTACCCTCGGGGCGGGTCTATGGCAATCCGGGAGAAGGACAACGACAGACCCTCACACCTCAACCTCCCCGCTCATCAGCCGCGGCAAAAGCAGATCCCGCGCGGCGCGGAGACGATGGTTCTGCGCTTCCAGTGCGTCGACCTGCTCCGACGTGTTTTCGACCTGCGCCACGTAGCGCTCCTGGAGATGCCGAGCAGCCACGAGCAGGGGAACCGACCTCAAAACCGCCGCATTGAGGTTCGGCATCGTTGCGCCTTTCGCACGGTTGGCGATGGTACCCGCTGTCTCAGGGGAGCCAAGGCCATCGAAGAAATAGCGAGGCTGGATCGCCATGGGGTTCGGGCGGAGGCGAAGGCAGCCGGTTCCACAGAGCCATCCGGCTTGCCGGTGCGATACAAAAGCGCGCCGCCCTATGTCACCCCTTCTGCCGTATACGGTGTCCCCAACCGCCAAGCGATGCCGACAGAGCTTCTGTGCAGTGGGTTCCGGGATTCGGGCAATTCCATCAAGCGCCACTCGGTAAGCCACCAGGTCCTTGGGCATAACAACAGGGACGCCTTCGTCACAGTAGTCTGACTGATGAAGTTGACTTCCGAACGGACCTGTCTGAATCCCATCGTCCGGGGCACACAAGGCCGCCAGTGGCACCCGCTCCCAGCCCTCGGGCAGGCCGTCGACGATCCTGGTGCGCTCATGGCCGGGGAAGCGCAGGCGGACGAACCACTCCTCGTAGAGCAGGCGCGCCGCCTGTTCCAGCAGCGCCATCCGCCGCCGGTTGTTCTCGATCAGGTCGTCGTAGGCGGACAGGATCCCGGCAATGCGCTTCTGAATGGAGACGTCCGGCACCTTGATCTCGACGGCAGCCAGCACGTCGGTCTCGAGCTTCTTCGTACCGTGCGACGCCTCGGTTGCCAGATCACGGATGTACTCACGCCTGGCGAGCAGGGCGTAGAACAGAAACACGGCGTCCACATCAGGCAGGCAGGCGAAAGCCTTCAGGTCTTGGTTGAAAGCGACCTGGCGCTGGGTGATGGCAACGCGGAACTCCTTGGCGAGGGACATGCCACGCACAACTGCAAGTACCGTTCCTGGCGGGACCAAGCGGCTGCCGGCCTCAGCCGCATCAGAGGTTATGTGTAGGGGTGTATCGGCGATGCGGTCCTGGTCCATCTCCCGCGAACTCACCCACGGGATATCGCCCTCCCAGTAAGCGGGGTTTGCCTTGCTCGGGGTACCGCCGGACATGAGCCGAGCACACCGGCCGAGGGACCTTGCTGGCCACTCTGTACGCTTCATCCCCGCACCTCCCCCCGTCCGTTGCGGGCGGCGCGGTCGGGAAAGGCCAAGGCAGCCTTCTGCTGTGCCCGTCTCACAGCGCCAGGCCCTCCAGGTTTGCCTGGATGGTGGCGGCCAGGGCGGCGGCGTCGCGGTTGAGGTCGGCGAGTTCGGCATGGATGTCGCGGATGGCCTGGGCGAAGTCGAAGTCCGCGTCGACCTCGGCGGGGGCGACGCCGACGTAGCGACCGGGGGTGAGGCTCCAGTCGGCGGCCGCAATGTCGGCCTGGCTGACCACCCTGCAGAGGCCCGGCACGGCCGCGAAGACGGCCTCCGGGAAGCGCTCCTGGAGCCAGGCGATCTGCCGGTGCAGGTACAGGGCCTCTTGCAGGGGCTCGGCAGCGACCTGCCGCGCGTCATCGAGGTCCTTCAGTCGGCGGCTGGCGGCGCGGCGCTCGTAGAGCCCGGCGGCGGGTCCCTCGCCGGCCAGATCTGAGGCGGCCTGAGTCGCGCGGCCGGCGAGCTTCCCGAGGCCGTCGAGCTGGTGGAGCAGGGCCTTCGCCCGGACCGCCAGGGGCTCGAAGGCCTGACGGGCCGCGTGCTGCTGGGCGTTGCTCGCCGCCGGTGTGGCCGTGAGGCGCTGGCAGAATGCCGCCAGGTCCTCGAGCAGGCCGGCGCTGCTGGCCGCAAAGGCGCTGCCTTCGGCCTGCCATGCCGCCAGGGCCGCGGTAAGGGCCTGACGCTTCTCCGCGGTCAGGGCCTCCAGCGCTGACGCCTTCCCGGCGAAGGCCGCCAGGGGCCCGCGCACGGCGTCCAAGGCCGCCGCCAGGGCGCCCTGCGCCTCCGGGAGGCGACCGCACGCCGCCGCCAGGCGGTCGACGTAGGACCGCACCAGCCCCAAAAAGCGATCCTGCTGGCCGCGATAGAGCCAGACCACGGCGGAGAGGTTCCTGAGCTGCTCAGGGCTGAAGTCGTAGATCTTGCGCGTGACCTTTCGGTAGACGTTGCGGGCATCGAGCATCAGGACGTTGCCCTTCTGGTTGAGGGCACCAACGCCCGCCTCCGGCCCGTCCCCAAGGGGCAGCGGCGGCTGCACCGGCGCGCCGTTGGGAGCCGCCGAGGCAGCCCCGCCGCCAGCCGGGTGCCGCGCCGCCCGGCCAGACCCCGACGGCGCCGGCTTGGCGCGGTCAAAGAACCAGAGTTCGCAGGGCACCGTCCGCGTGTAGAAGAAGTTCGAGCGGATCGCGACCATGACATCGACGTCGCCGGTCTCGACGAGCTTGCGGCGGACGTCGCGCTCCTGGTTGCCGGCACTGGAGGCCTGCGACGACATGACAAAACCGGCCCGACCCGTCGCCTTCAGGTAGCTCCAGAAGTACGAAATCCACAGGTAGTTGCCGTTGGAGACCTTGTTGGCCTTGTTGACTCCGGGCAGGCCAAAGGGCAGGCGGCGGTCGGTCATGGCCTTCTCGGCGTCGACCATGTCGACGTTGAAAGGCGGGTTGGCCATCACCCGGTCACACCTGCCGTAGAGGGTGTGGACGTCGTCGTAGAAGGTGTTCGCCTCGCGGATGTCGCCTTCGAGGCCGTGCACAGCCAGGTTCATCTTGGCCAGGCGGATGGTGGTGCCGGTCTTCTCCTGCCCGTAGAAGGTCAGGCGGTGCCCCGCATCCAGCCCCAGGGTCTCGACGAAGTGGCTCGACTGCACGAACATGCCGCCCGAGCCGCAGGCGGGGTCAAAGATGATGCCGCGCTCGGGCTCGATGACGTTGACGATCATCTGCACCAGCGCCGGCGGCGTGAAGAACTCGCCGTTGTCCTGAGCTCCCTGCATGGCGAACTTCATCAGGAAGTACTCGTAGATGCGGCCGAAGACGTCTCCCTCAGCCCGGCGGAGTGACTCGCTGTCGAAGACCCGGAGGAGGTCCTCGAGAAGGTCATTGCCGAACCTCTCGTAGTCCTTGGGGAGCTGGTCACGCAGGGGCTCGAAGTCGCGTTCGATGGCATTCATCGCCTCGACCAGGGCGCTGCCGAGGCTGGCGCCTTTGGGCAGGCGGGTCAGGCTGTCGTAGCGTGCTTCCGCCGGCAGGAGGAGCGCCCGGCGTTTCAGGAAGTCGGCCGCTGTCAGAGGCCGCCGCGGCATGCGGCCGGAAGCCTGCTCAGACTCGATCTGCTGGACGGCCGCGGCGTAGCGGTTCGTGGCGTGGCGCAGAAAGATGATCCCGAGTACCGGCATGCAGTACTCGGACGAGGTGAGCTTGGAGTTGGCGCGGAGGTTGTCCGCAGCCGCCCAGAGGCTGGACTCAAGTTCGCTGACGTTACCCATCACGACCTCACGGCGCCGCCGACGCGGGCGATGGTTCGACGGACTCGGAACCGACCGCACCGCCACGGTCGTCTGAGGCGGCTAAGGTAGCACGCGGTGAGGCCGTCGGGAAGCCCAGTGGGCCTCTTCCCTGGGCGCGCCGAGCGCCGGCTCGGCGCGCCCGGCGGCGGCCACGCCCAACATCGAACGCCGGCGGGACCGGTCCGTGTCCGTCCGTGCGGGTCCGTGTCGGTCCGTGTCCCGAGCCTGAGGGCCGCGTCCCCGCGGCCCTGGCACCCCCGGATCGCACCTCCTCAGGCCATGCCGCCGAGGGGGTCGTTGCGGTCCGGGAGTGGGGCACTCTCCGACTCGCCCGGCTGCAGACTGCCGAGGTCCCAGGGACCGATGGCCCAGCGCACCAGGCGCAGGGTCGGCAGCCCGACCGCGGCGGTCATGCGGCGGACCTGGCGATTGCGGCCCTCGCTGAGGGTGATGGAGAGCCAGGTGGTGGGGATGCGCAGGCGCACCCGTATAGGCGGGTCGCGCGGCCAGAGCGGCGGCGGCGTGATCACCGCCACGCTGGCGGGCCGGGTCAGGCCGTCCTTCAGGCGCACCCCGCGCGCCAGGCGCTCCAAGGCCTCCGGGGCGGGCTCGCCCTCGACCTGCACCCAGTAGGTCTTCGGCAGCTTCTGCGAGGGGTCGGCGATGCGGTGCTGGAGCCAGCCGGCGTCGGTGAGGAGCACGAGGCCCTCGCTGTCGCGGTCGAGCCGGCCGGCCGGGTAGACCCGCGGCACGCGGATGTAGTCGGCCAGGGTGCGCCGGCCCTGCTCATCCTGGAACTGGCAGAGGACGTCGTA
>JAAYZO010000065.1 GCA_012514865.1 Lentisphaerota bacterium
GACGACCTCGCCTTCGGGAAACAGCGCGAGATCGTGGAGACCCTCTCGGCGCTGGGTGAACCCAGGGCACGCCGGCTGTACCTCAGCACCATCGACACCGCCGGGTGGCTGGCCAAGGCCGGCGACGCCACCCGACGTGACTCGCTCCCGCAGGACCTTGCGCAGGCCGAGATGCTCTTGCACGACATCAGGCGGTATGCCCCGGACCCGACCCTGGTGCCCTTCCTCGAGGAGCTGTCCACGCGCTACGACGGCGCCTTGACGGACCTCGTCTGCGCCGCGCTCGGCCGCATCGGCGCGCCGCGTTCGGTGCCTTTCCTGATCGCGCTGTTGCCTGAACCGATGCCCGGGGGCCGCCCGGGGCTCCCTGACAAGCGCGCGTTTTCGGCACTGCAGGCCCTCCGCCAGATCTCCGGTGAGAACTACGACATAAAGCGCGCCGAGTGGCAGTCGTGGTGGGAGACGCACCGGGCTGAACTCGAAACGCGGACCAAGCCGCCGGAAGGACCCGCCGCCGGCACCGGCCAAGACGCGCCCTGAGCGCCGCCGCGCCGACGGCGGCCTGACGGACGAACGCAGGATAGCGAGCGGAGAACGACCATGGCGCAAACGGAAGATGCCCTGGATCCCGGCGGCGACGCCCGACGCGGCGAGCCGCGCCCGCGAGGTCACGACGCCCTGGCGCGGCGAGCCGTCCACACGCTGCTCCTGACGACGTGCCTGGCCGCCGCCTCGGCCGCCGAGACCGCCGCGCTGGCCCTGCGCGAAGACTGGACCGGCTTCTTCGGCGGTGCCGAGGCGGCTCTCCACGTCGCCCTCCCGGCCGACCAGGCGGCGAACGGTTCGCGGCTCGCCTGGGCGCTCATGGTCGAGCAGCGCGCCATCGCCCGCGGCGAACAGACATTGGCAGACACCGCCGCGGGCCAGGCCGGCTGCGACCTGCGCGTCGCCCTGCCAACCGTCAAGGAGGGCGTGGTCATGCCGGTGACCCTCACCCTCGCCCTGCTCTCCCCGGCCGGCCGGGAGACCCCGGCGGCGACCCTGTCCCGGACGCTCTGGCTGTTCCCCGCCGACCCCTTCGCCGGTCGACTGGACGCCTTGCGCGCCCAGCGCCTTCGCGTCGTTGACCCGGAGGGCGCCACGCGGGAGATCCTGAGAGCGGCAGGGGTGCCCTACGAGGCGGTTCGCGATCCCAACGCCATCGACGGGCAGGCCCCCGGCACGCTCATCGTCGCCCCCGGGGTCTCGCTGGCGAGCCACCGGGGGCTGTGGCCGCTTCTGGTGGGCCTCGCGGCCCGTGGGCACCGTGTGCTCTGGCTGAGCCCGGCTGGGGGTGCGGCACCGCTCCCCGGCCTGGGCGCGGAGACAGATCTGCCGGCGCCGATGAGCGTGAGCTTCCGCGGCAACGACGTCATTGCCGACCTGGACAAGCGCCTCGACGCCACGGCGTGGCCACCGGCCGGCAGCCCGGTCAGCGCGCGCCTGCACCTCAAGGCCGACCGCGGCCGCGTCCTCGGCGAGTTCGGTTCCGGCCCGGACGGCTGGCCATGGGTTGCCATGGACTTCCCCGGCCAGGGACGGCTGGTGCTCTGCGGGTTCGCCATCATCGAGCGCTGGGAAGCCGGTCCGACACCGCGCTTCCTCCTGGCACGAATCCTGGACTGGTTGGTCGAGAACAAGGAGTGATGCCGTATGAAGACACGTTGGATCCACCGCCCCCTGACGATCCTGGCAGGCCTCTGCCTCGGCGCCGTGTCCGTCACCGCCGCGGAAACACCCGCGCCGACCGTCTACCCGACGGCCATCCTGCCCTTCCAGGAACGCGGCCCCGAGCTGAAGGACATGGGCGGGAAAGTGGCCGATGTCCTGTTTGCCACACTGGCCGCGGAGCCCTCGCTCTACCTGGTGGACCGCGCCGAGATGGACAAGCTGGCGGCTGAAGCGGAGCTGAACCTCTCCGGGATGGTGGCGTCCGGCCAGACGACGAAACTCGGCGAACTCTGCGGCGCGCGCATCCTGGTCACCGGCAACGTGATGCAGGTCGACCAGAGCATCTACCTGGTGGCCAAGATCATCGGGACGGAGACGAGCCGCGTGCTGGGTCAGTCCGTCAAGGGCGATGCCAGCGCCGCCCTCGACGTCCTGGCCGAGCAGCTCGCCGCCAAGGTCGCCGAGACCATCCAGACCCGCGGCGCCGAGCTGGTCCCGCCACCCGAGAAACCCGAGGACCGCATCGCGGCCCTCAAGGCGACGCTCGGCGATGCCAAACGCCCGGTGCTCCTGATCCGCATCCTCGAGCGCCATGTCGGCCAGGCGACCATCGACCCGGCTGCCCAGACCGAGCTGGCCATGATCTGCGGCGCCACCGGCTTCGAGGTCCTCGACGCCAACGCCGGCAAAGACCGCAAGCCCGACATCATCGTGGACGGCGAGGGCTTCAGCGAGTTCGGCCTGCGCCGCGGCGCCCTGGTCAGCGTCAAGGCAAGGCTGGAAGTCAAGGCGGTCGAGGTCGCCACGGACAAGGTCCTGGCCAGCGACCGCCAGACGGCCGTGGTCGTGGACCTGACCGAGCAGATCGCCGGCAAGGCGGCCCTGCAGAAGGCCGCCGCCGCCATCGCCGAACGCCTCCTGCCAGCCCTCGTGAAGCGGTGACCGCGCCGGCCCGTTGTCGGCCTGGAGGTGAGTCCCGATCATCGCATCCACCGCAGAGGACTCAGAGGTGCGCAGAGGAGGAGAGGCGGGGGGAGCGGGGAAGATGTCCACCGCAGAGGACTCAGAGGTGCGCAGAGGAGGAACGGCGGCGAGGAGAGCGGGGCCGTGGTCGATGCGGCCATGAGCGCCCCTCTGCGACCCTCCGCGTCCTCCGCGGTAGAAGAACGATCCGATCTACCATGACCGTTCCTCTGCGACCCTCGGCGTCCTTCGCGGTAGAACAAGGGTCCGATCGGCCATGAACATCCCTCTGCGTACCTCCGCGTCCTCTGCGGTAGAAGAACGATCCGATCTGCCATGACCGTTCCTCTGCGTACCTCGGCGTCCTCCGCGGTAGAAGAACGATCCCCTGCCGCGTGAGCCGCACTGGAGAAGGGGACCGGGGCAGGTATCCACCGCGGAGGACTCAGGGGGGCGCAGAGGAGGGACCCGGAGAATGGACGTGAGTGAGGTCAGCGGGGCCGTGGTCGACGCGGCCATGACGGTGCACACGGCTCTGGGGCCGGGTCTGCTCGAATCTGCCTACGAAGCATGCCTGGCACACGAACTGCGCAAGCGCGGTCACGAGGTGGGCGTACAGGTCGTGCTGCCGGTCGACTACGACGGCATCCACATTGACGCAGGATACCGACTGGATCTCCTGGTGGATGACCTAGTGATTGTCGAGGTCAAGGCGGTCGCGGCACTGGCACCCATCCATCAAGCGCAACTGCTGACGTACCTCAAGCTCAGCGGGCGCAACCTCGGGCTGCTGGTCAATTTCAACGTCCCGCATCTGAAAGACGGCATCAAACGCATGGCCAATCGTCTATAAGTCTGCCTCTGCGTACCTCGGCGTCCTCCGCGGTAGAAAGACGTCCCGCTCGGCCATGACCGCCCCTCTGCGACCCTCTGCGTCCTCCGCGGTGGAAAGACGTCCCGCTCGGCCATGACTGCCCTTCGGCGTCCGCCGCGGTGGGCCAACGAGCTCCGCCGCGGTTCGCCGGGACTCACCCTACTGCTGCAGGTCGGCCGTTGACCGCAAGCGTCGTCCCTGACTGCCTGCAGTTCGACGACCATCCGTCAGGTCGCGCTGGCGCCGCTCGGCGGCGGTCTTGTCGGCGGTCTTCACGGTGTCGTCGGTGCGGCCGGCGCGGCCTCCATGGCCGGGACCGACGAGCGCAGGCGGTCGAGGAACTCCGGGGTCAGGCGCAGGCCCTGCGCCTGGCAGTGCTCGAGGATGTCCAGGCCGAGGGCGGTGTGGAGGTGGCTATGGCGGACGGCGCCATTGAGCTGCAGGAAGCCGAGGCGGTCGAGGCGGTCGGGTGACGGTACGCCCTCGACGCGCGGGACCTGCACAGTGCAGGCAGTGAAGCGCGTGCCGAGGCTGCTGTCGAGGGCGAAGGCATCGCCCTCGAAGGCGGCGGCGAGGTCGGGCCGGAAGCGGCACGCGGTGAATGACAGCTCGCCGCGCAGGCCGGCGGCGGTGATGCTGTTGATGCCGCAGCGCTCGAACGACGCGGCCGCGATGGCACCGCCGAGGGCGACGACGACATCGTCGCAGTCGACGACGCGCAGGCGCGGGTGGAGGGCGCGGTCGGCGGCGTACTCCAGCGGCGTGGTGCCGCGGCCGATGACGAGGTGGGCCTGGTCGGCATCGCCGGGCTGACGCGGCCGCAGGGGCTCGAGCTGGACGCGTTCGACGAGGATGTCGCTGTTGGCCTCGAAGCCGCCGGGGGTGCAGCCGCCGTCGCGGCCGGGGTCGTAGTGCTCCGGCGCGGGGGCTCGGAAGAGCCGCACGCCGGCGGCGCGGCCGGCGACGGCGATGTCGCGAAAGACGACACGGTCGGGGAAGAAGAGCCGTTCGCCGGTGCTCGAGATGCGCGAGAAGGGCGCCAGGTCGAGGAGCCAGCATGGGGCCGTGTTCGCGGGGACAGCGCTGTAGTCAATGCGGAGGTCCTCGATGCGGATACTGCGCGCGACCCCGATCGGGTAGGCGTAGTCGACATCGCGCGGACGCAGGCTCAGCACCGCCGCCGGGCTGGCGGCGTTCGGCTTGAGCGTGCAGCCGCGCAGGCGTATATCGCCCTGCCAGTGCGCCCCGTAGTCCGGCCGGAAGGCGACGAAGGTATTGCCGTGGCGGACCGTGTTCTCGATGCGCAGGGTGCCGCCGCCAGTCACCGAGATGCCCTTGAAGCCGATGGTGCAGTCGACGATGTCGAGATTCCAGCAGTGGAAGTGCACATCGACGCGATTCAGCCGGCAGCGTTCCAGGCGGAAGTCCTTGTTGAGGTTGGTGCCGAAGACGCCCCAGGCGACCCAGCCCGCCTCGGCGGTGAGATTGCGGAAGGTGCACTGCAGCATACGCGCCCCGCCGATGCCGTAGGTGCCATGCTGGACCGGGGTCTGCGGCGCCGGGCGGCCCTTCTCCCAGGGCATCGCGCGGATGTTCTCGAGGGTGACATCGTAGACGCGGTTCAGGGTGTAGAAGCCGCTGCGCGGTTCGATGGAGACATCGCGGCGGCCCTCCTCGAGGCCCATCCACTGCTCGCGAATGACGGTGCGGCTGCGCTGCACGGCGATGCCATGCTGGTGGTACCCCGGCTGGCTGTTCTCGGGGCTGTCGCCGGAGAAGCGGAAGCCGCCGCCGGAGATGACCAGGTAGGTATCCTCGCAGGGCGTCGCGGTGATCGCGGTGAGGTCGTTGAAGGCCCAGGCGATATCGCCGATGATGCGGCCCTCCTCTTCCACGTAGAAGAGCTCCTCGCGGGCCCAGCCGCGGTTGCCGGCATAGCCGGCGCGGATGCCGATGCGGTCCTTGTCGTCCAGGACGCTGAAGAGGTGTCCGGCGTAGGGCGCCAGCGCCGGGATGATCTGGACGCCGGGGCGGAGGTCGCGCAGGAGCGCCGCCTTGACCGCCTCGTCGGCGGTCAGGACGACGGCCTCGCGGCGGCCGCGCACGACGAAGCGCGGGGCGTTGCGGCGGTTGTAACGCTCGTCGATATGGAAGACCGTGGCGCCCCAGGAGACCGGCGTCTGGATGAGGATGCCGGTCGTCTCGGTGATCCAGAACTCGCCGCTGAGGTTGACCACGGGCAGGCCGCGGCGGTTGGCGTAGTCATGGGCGCGGCGGATGGCCTGGCCATCGTCGGACTGGCCATCGCCGCGAGCGCCGAACATGCGGTAGTTGACCGCCTCGCCCTCCTCGAGGACCGCGACGCGGTCCGGGCCGATCGCCACGACCGCGCCGCCTTCGGC
>JAAYZO010000607.1 GCA_012514865.1 Lentisphaerota bacterium
GGACCGCTGCGCTGAGGACGAGGACCGCTGCGCTGAGGACGAGGACCGCTGCGCTGAGGACGAGGACGATTCTTTGGAGTCGATTCAGCGTTGAGCGTTGGTCGCTCAGCGTTCGACGTTCGCCTTCCCGCAGGTCGGGCGTCGGGCATTCCCCCTCTCGCCCTATCGCAACCCTCTCGTCATCGCGTCATCGTTCCCTCTCCTCCCTCCCATCCGTGTCCATTCGTGTCCATCCGTGGTTCTCCCCCCTCCCCCGTCCGTGTGCCGTGGGCGTCTCGCCTCGGTGTCGGGAGGGCCGGGCCTCCGGAGTCGGGCCTCGGGAGTCGGGCGTCGGTCGTTCCGGCCGCCGTGACTGCCGACGGGGCACCCGCCGGCCGCGATCCCGCGCGACGGCACGGAACACCGACTACTCCGCCGGGGCCGCCTGACGCACCAGGGCGGCGGTGTAGCCCGACGGCAGACGCACCGCGGCGTAGACCTTGCCAGCCGCTCCACGCGTTCCACCGGATGGCTCGTCGTCGGGCGACCCTCGCGGTCGTAGACATAGCCGGTGAAGCCGGAGCGGTCATCCCAGCCGAACAGGCCGCTCTCCGCGGTGATGATGCGCTCAACTCCCACCACCCATCCGGCGTGGAGTTCGATCGGGGTGAACGGGAACATGTGCTCCGGCAGCATGGGATAGTCGGGGAAGATGCGGGTGTTGTACCAGGCGTAGAGGCAGCCATGCGAGAGGGCCTGGCGCATGACACGGTAGGACTCCAGGTGGGTCCGCTCGGTCAGATGATCGCCGAGGGCAATCGGGCTGTGGAGCAGCATCGATCGGCAGTTCATGATATTCGCGGTCTCGGTGAACGCCTGGATATGCAGGTCGGCCAGGGTGCGGGTCTGCGGCGCGCCGTTGATGATCAGGGGCGCCCCGCGCGCCTGGATGCGCTTCACATGGTGGACGCGGAAGTCGCGGCTCAGCAGCGCGGTGGAGGCCTTCTTACGCGTCATCTCGAAGGTCTTCGGATCGATGTCCGCACTCACACCGTCCCAGCGGCCGTAGACGAACGCGAAAGGCGGGACGCCATAGGCAAATTCGTCCCAGTAGATGCCGTCGGCCTGAATATCCTCGAGGATGACGTCGATCACCCTGCTGATCTCGCGGCCCCAGCCGTTCTCCAGGGTCGGGATGAAGAGGTGCATGTAGGTGTGGCGACCGTAGGGAATAGCCTCGCCGGCCGCATCGCGGCCCATGTCGGCTGCAAAGCGCGTCCGGTTCGCAAGGGTCGTATCGAGGTAGCAGTGGAAGTAGACCGCATGCCTGACGCTGCCGTCGGGGTAGAGCCTGCGGATCTTCGTCTGCATATCGCGGTACACGTCGTGCGGTCCGGCCAGCCAGTCGGTGCAGCGCGCCGGGTGGCCCGCGGCGGTCCGGACCACATCGTTGGACTGGACGATGAAGTCGGCGCCCTTGTGCCGCACGTAGTCGCGGAAGCGCTCGTCGCTCCAGTCATAGACGGGCGCGCGCGTCATGGCAGAAGCAAACGTGTACGGCAGCACGAAGTTCATGCGCATCATGCGCCGGGCGGTATTCACGAAGGTCCAGAAGTCGCCATCGCGCACCGGCACCACGGCCCACTCGGCCGTCACCCGCGCGCCGGGTGCAAGCAGGAGGCTGCGGTCCGACAGCGCGGCGTCGCCGCGGACGACCGACGCGGCCAGATGCACGCGGAAGATGTCGTCCAGCGCTACCAGGCCCAGGCCGGACCCGTCGGCGGTGCTGACGAAGACACTCGGATTGGCACCACCAGTGACATGCGCGTTGGTCGGATCGACCGGCAGGCCCGCCAGCCAGGCATGGGCCGTGTCGTCGCCAAGGCGCAGCATGTGTTCATGAATGACGGGAAGGTCGCCCGCCGTGAGGTTCGTGAAGGTGTCCGTCACGACGACCCAGCCGTCGTGAGCGTCGACGCGGCGCTCGTGGCCCAGCGCGGGAGTGCTGGTGCGGTGCCAGGTGCCGCCGGGGGCGCTGAAGCGCGACTCGATGCGTACGGTCCGGCCGTTGACGCGGAGCGCAAGATCGCTCTCCTGCCAATCAAGGCCATCCACCGTGCGCGGAAACGCAACCGCAGGCGTCCTGATGGGCAGCGGCCCGGTCGGCGCCGGTCGGAAGACCATCTCACCGGCCCGGGCGGGACGGGTCTGCAGCCGGACCTCACCCACAACCATGGTCGGGTACGTGCCCTGCCACTGGCGCTGCGTGCCGTGCACCACCACCGCATTCGCGCCCGTGCGGAGCAGCCCCTCGAGGTTGAAGACGAAGTCGCTGACCCGCTGGCCGGGCACGCCGTAGGCGCGGTCGCGGTCCGCGGCACCAAAGGCCGGCTCGTGCGGCGGAGTGAGCGTCCCATCCGGGCCGACGACAGGCATCGTGTTGCCCTGGCCGATGGTCATGGTGGCAGGGCGATTGACGAGCCTCTCGCTGCTCAGCGTGGTGCCGTTGACCTCGATCCGGACCGACCGCATGCAGTAGCCGGCCGGGCGTTCGAACTGGCTGCGCGCCTTCACGGCCAGCAGCGCCAGGTGACCCGCCGGGATGGCATCGACGCTGACGCTCAGCGTCCGCGAGCCGGGTTCGGCAAACACGACCTCGTCCGCAAGAGGCCGCTCGGTCTCCGGCGTCTCGGCGTGGCCCCCGGCATCGCCAAGCAGCGCCGGCAGGAGACGCCATCGTTTCAGCGTCCAGGCCGCGGTGCCAAGCGTCAGAATCGACTCCTGCATCGGCGGGTCCTGATCGCCATCGCTGACCGCGACCTCGAGGGCGAGGTAGGCCCCCGCCGCCGGCGCGGCCATGCCCACCGCCGCCCATGGCAGGAACGCCTCCAGCGTCCAGCCCGAGGCGCTCACGCGGGCCTGGACAGCGCCGTCGACCAGGGCGAGATTCTGAGGCTGGAAGAAGAAGATCGAGGGCGGGATGACGCCATCCCCGCCGGCCCGGCCGGCGAAGTTGCCCGGGTGGAGGCCGATGTGGTACTGGCCCTGACCCAGTTCCTCGCGCTCCAGGTCGGCCACCGGGGTCGTGTCGATCCAGAGGTTGACGTAGTCGCCCTTCCACACCTCGCGACCGCGATAGGGCTGGCGGATCGCGTCGTCAGTGACCTCGGCGGCGAGGTAGATCCCGCCGTCGCACCACGCCAGGGAGACCACCGCGCCATGGTCGGCAGGGCCGGACCAGGCTGCGGCGTTGCCGGGGGAGCGGTAGGTGACGTGCGCCGGACCGTCCAGAACAAAACGGCCCGGCACGCCGGGCCAGTCGGACAGATGGCCGTCAACCGTGATCGCACCCGTCTCGACGCGGCGAAGGACGGTGTACTCGGCAGCGCCGACCGCGCCCGCCACCAGGGCCAGGCACAACACGAGAGGCCAGACGAGCCGACCCATGCCGCGACGCCGCGCGGCACCCGCCGCACGGCTCTCGGGCCGTCGCGGCCACAGCA
>JAAYZO010000066.1 GCA_012514865.1 Lentisphaerota bacterium
GCTGACCTTGTCAGCCCCGGTGATCGTCAGCCCAACACCCCCAGCAACCTACCGCTGACGACCACTTTCTACCGCCATCGACACGGCCGGCGCGCCCAGGTTCCCGCTGTGGAGGTGTTCCCCCTCTCCCTCTTGCGTCTCTTGCGCTTCTTTGCGGCAGCCCGGCGGCTCCTCTATCCCAACGGGATTGCGTCCCCCTTGGGGCATGGGAGGGCATGGCCCCGTCGGCGACACACCGTTAGACGAACCCGCCCAGCACAACGAATTTGCAGATAACGCCCTCTTAGCGGAGACGATTGTTGTCTATCCTACTCCAGCCCAGTTTCTTGTGTGCGCACGTCCCCAGGTTTAAAACCGTCATCCGACCGTGCTGTGACGTGGGTGAGGGTACACAAACGGCATCTCGCTGAGAACCCAGTTGCCAAAAACATGCCGCAAGCACTTCGGCACCCAGTTCTCGCCGTACTCCCCGTCGCACTGCGGGGGTTCAAACGCGGTCACCTCGTAGGCATAGCAGTCTGTTTCCGCACTTCGTGACCAGAATCGGGCAAGCAGGCGGCCATCCCGCGTGTGCCAGACATCCATGTTCAGGCAAAGGTGGCCAAAGTACTCTGCGCGTCGATAGACGCGGCGCATGCCTCTGGCCTTGAACCAGTCGATGCCGACAACCTGCCAGCGGTCATCGTGCTGAGAAGGCGTTTCCCAGACGCACACGGCCTCCATTCCATCGGCATCCTGTTCGGTCTCTTTAAGTGGCAGATCAGACGATTTCATCGGGGCATCCCTCCTCCTGTCCGTTGCCGTTGGCGTGTCACGCGAGGTCACGCCTTGCTGCCCTGCTGGGCAACCAGCACAGTGCACTGCTGCATCACCAGGGTCAGCTTGCACTGCTTCATACACTGAACTGCTGCCCCCGCCCACCAGGGCCGGCCCCTAACGGTGTTTTGCCGTCACCAGTGAGGTCCGACCCTAAGCTTTCCAGCACAGTTCTTCTTGCGTATATTCCCAGGTAAAAAGCAGTTGCCGGAAAAAGCCTTATTACCTCTCTTCAGGAACCACCTGAATTGTCTGTGTCATCGGGTGATCGCCGGAAGAGACCGTTCCCATGAACGCATTCATGTGGACTGTGTTCTTTTCGACGATCAGGTTTCCTTTTCCGTCACTCGATATGTTCGTGACGAAAGGGCCTGCCGAAGTACATCCGCCGGCCATCAGCGCTGCCGCCAAGATCACCGCAGCCCCAAGTAGCATTCGCGCCATCTTCATCTCTTCTCGTCTCCTTCCATTGTGTGTCACCGGTCACTTCAAAACCCGCCACTCTTCCTGTGTGATTCTACCTTCTCATGGGACTCATTCAAGTTCTCCATTGGTGATAGTACCGCCGTCACCGGTGGACTGCCGACTGCGCCTGCAACACCTTCGGCTGCGTAATCATAACCGGCCTTCCCGCCTTCAGCGTCGAGGGGATAAGGAAGGCACCAAAGCCCGACTCGCAGGACAGGCTCGGCAACATCTCGTGTAGGCCACCGGATCCTATAGCCACCTGCCCTGCCTCAATGGAGTCGAAGGTGCGAAGCAGGTCCTGGAGCAACTTCATGGATGACTCCGTTGGGCTCACGTAGTATCCAACGGTCAGATGCTGGACGTCATGACTCAAGAAGTCCGAGTCACTAAGGTCGAAGGTGTGGACGTAAGACATCGTACCTCCGCTTCCGAGCGTCCCGGTCCTCCGGATGTCGAGTTCCCACGCCTTACCAAACGCGTCTTGATGAGAGGGTCCTCTGCGGAAGTCCATGGCGGAGATCCGGCTCTCCCCAAAGCGAAATGACATTGCATACCGTGACCTGTTCTCGATCTCACAATACACGTAGAGGAGATGGTCCTTGGTGAGTTGGACCATCGTGACTCTGGCATCAATACAAGGCATCATCGAGTCTATTAGCCCTATGAGTGCGGTGTAGCCAATGGCAGACGATTCTGCGATGGCGGACTTCTCTTGGGCCCCAAGGAATGACTTCGTGATCTTCTGGGACTCAAGGGCCACTTCGGCGATCCCCTTTTGCAGGAGAAGGAGGTCCTTTGCGGTCTTCTGTGTGTCGAGTTGCCACGAAGTCAGAAGCTCGTTCAGAGCGGCTTGCGTCCTAGCCAGATCTGCCTGCCTGCTGGCCAGCTCAAGGCGGGCGGATCTCGTGTCGTTCTCGAAAGTAGCCAGTTCAGCCTGGGACTTGGCGAGTGCCGCAGATGCAGCGTTGAGAGTGGTGGTGCTCTTCGTCAGCGCTAGCGTATCCTCTCTCGTTCTGTAGTGGAAGTCGGTAAGGCTTGTTTGGCCCTCAGTCAGCCTCAGGCTTGCCTCATTCAGAGCCGCAGCAGTCTTGGTCAGGGCAAGCGTATCGCTCCGTGTGTGGATCTGGAATGCCATCAGCTCCTTCTGAAGGGCAGTCAGGTCGGCCTGTTGCTGGGTCAGCTCCTTACCTGCCCTCAGAGCCGAGCACGAGACGTAGCAGGACGCGATGGCGGCGACTGCGGTCAGCCATTGCGGGAGTCTAAGCAGGGGCGCCAACCACCGGTAGCTGTCGCCCCGCTGCTTCTGCGCCGGCTTCAGTTCTTCCGGCGACGTGGGTTCGGGGCTGGGCGTAGTCATGGGTTCATCGAATGACATGAAGGCCTTCCTCTAGGGCTTAGTGCTGCCCAAGCCCCGCATGTTCTGTATCGAACCCCTGGTTGGGCCGATCCCGAGTTCTTCGAGTCTCGTAGCAAGCGCCAGATGCAGCTACCAGGAATGCCCCCGAGCCCCCGCTGAGCGGGTTGTATACCAGGCAGGAGCCAGACGGGGTCTTCAGGATGTCCGATTCACTTAACAGGGTGGTCCAGTTTTCGCGCTCAGTTCGGTGCACGCGGCACGAGTTCGGGCACAGACGGATCTCAGCCACTGCCGGTGAGGCTGGCGATCACGGCGGCCATCAGCGTCTCGCCTGCGGTACGCGCGGCGGCGAGCTGGGCCTCCAGTCGGTCGACCAGGGCCATCAGGTGGTCCACTTTGGCCACGATACGGCGCTGCTCGGCGAGGGGCGGGACGGGAACCGGGCATCCTCGGACCTGCCGCATGTTGATCGAAGCGAGATTGGTCGTCTGCTTCGAAGCTGACTCAAAGTAGCTTCGTCCTACAGGGGAGTTGAAGTACCGCTCGAACCAGACAGGATCCAACTCCTCGGACCGCATCCGCGCGCGGAACACGTGGTTCTGGTGGAGGCAGGGAGATATCTTTCCGGTCCAGACTGCCGCGCGACCGACCTTGTCCCAGTCACCGCCCTCGGCCATCAACAGATCGTTCTTGCGCAGTGTGTACCGTTCGACCTCGTCCTCCGGAACGAGCACCTCCTTCACCTCGCCCAAGTCGAGCACTCCACGCTTGACGTTTGCCACCCGTAGGTAGGGAAGGCTCACCGTCCTCCTTCCGTGGAGCTTGCGGCCCAGCGTGAGGCCGCCCGATACCGCGGCAACGTCATCGAAGAGAACGCAGGCCCAGGACGACGGCACGACGCCTGGCTCTTGTCGTTGTGACGTCGACCTGAGGCCTAGCCTGGCCAGGCAGGCGGAGGCCGGTTCATCGCTGGGGTTCTGGGGCACCAGCTTGCCTTGGACGGCGAGGGTGAGGATGGCCTTGCGGAGGTCGGCGGGGGCGATGTCGTAGGACGTGTGGAAGAGGAACTCCAGGTTGGCCGGGGTTGGCGATTCGTTGAACCGGGCCAGGGCGGCACGGGCCAGGGCGGCGTGCTTCTGCTCACGCTCCTGCTGGAGCGCCTCGAGTCGGTCGCAGAGTGCCATCAGCTCGTCGACCCTGGCGACGATGCGCTCCTGCTCGGCGAGGGGCGGGAGGGGGACGGGACCGCTGTAGAACTTCTCGTCGCTGATTGCCGGGTAGGCCATGCCCTTCATGGCTGCCTGGACGTAGGCGGTAAAAGGCCTGCTCCGCAACCAGTGAAACAGGTAGCGGTTGCTGATGCCGGCCAAGGGATGAAGGACGCAGAACGCGGTGCTGACGATCGGTTCGGGGTCATAGTCCTGATCGACAACCGCGATGTTTAGCAGGTAGGGCCGAACCGTGGCGTAGATCACCGCTCCGCGAACAACGAGCTTCCTCGCTCGGGATGGGGCTTCGCCGGGCTCCAGCTTCTCAACGCGGTCGCTGATGTGTCCTTTGCCTGAGTCGATGCCCCCGACATCAATGTAGGTGAAACGCTTGTCTGGGACTTTCTGGCCGAGTCCATAGCCAACATCCGAAAGCCTCGCCCATGCCCAGCTGTTGGGAACTTCATACGGTTGCTCATCCGGGCCGATGGGTGGCGCTTGCCGTGACCTGATCCTGTCCGCGGAGACGAGCCTCGCCCGCTCGGCTTCCGCCGACCTGAGGAGCATAGCAGCCGGTTCGTCTCGATTGCTCTGGGTGACGAGCTTCCCTGTAACCGCAAGTTCAAGGATCACCTCCCGCAGTCTGGCCACCGCCCCTGGGACTTCGGCGAGCTGGTCGAACGTCTCCAGGAAGGCCTCCGGCGTCATGCCTGGCCTCCGGCGGAGGTCAGGGCCTGGTGGAGTTCCTGCTTCAGCGCCGCGCGCGTGGCGGCGATCTGGGCGAGGAGCTTCTCGTATTCGGGCAGGAGGTGGTCGACGTCGCCCGGGCCGGTGTCGGAGTTGTGCGGGTTCTTGAAGTCGAGGTTGAAGGCCGCGTCGTAGAGGCTGTTTCCGGCCTGCGTCTCGGCGCGGGCCTTCTGTTCGGTCGCGGTGAGGCGCTCCTGCAGCTCCTCGAGCCGCCGGGCGCGTCGGTCGCGCTCAGCGGGCGGCCCGTCCTGAAGCTCCTTGAGGTCGTTCTTCAGGTCGCTGATGGCCTGCCGCAGCGTCCTCGCCTCCTGGGCGGCCTGCTCGGCGGCGTCCCAGTGGGGCTTGGCTCGGGCGCGGGCGTCGTCGATGATCTGCCGGATGTTGACCTTCCAGGCGTGCTCGTTCTCCGCGCGGTTCTCCCACCAGGCCTTCTCGGGCTCGAACTCATCGATGCGGATCGGGTTGGTCTTGTTGTAGCTCTTGGCCCCGGGCGGGTACGGATGCTCGTAGTACCAGATGTCGGTGGTGGGCTGGCCCTTGGTGAAGAACAGGAGGTTCGTCCGGATGCCGGTGTAGGGGCTGAAGACGCCGTTGGGGAGGCGGACGATGGTGTGCAGGTTGCAGTCGTTGAGGAGGGCCTCCTTGATGCGGGTCTTGACGCCCTCGCCGAAGAGCGTCCCGTCCGGGAGCACGAGGCCGGCTCGGCCGCCGGGCTTGAGGATCTTCATGAGCAGCACGAGGAACAGGTCGGCGGTCTCGCGGGTGCGGAACTCGGCGGGGAAGTTCGACTCGATGCCGTCCTCCTCCATGCCGCCGAAGGGCGGGTTGGTGACGATGACATCGACGCGTTCCCTGGGGCCCCAGTCACGCAGGGGGCGGGCGAGGGTGTTGCCATGGCGGACCGTGGCGGGGACGTCGATGCCGTGGAGCATCAGGTTGGTCATGCACAGGATGTGCGGCAGGTGCTTCTTCTCGATGCCGGAGAAGCACGCCTGGATGGTGCGTTCGTCGGCCTCTGTCCTGGCCTGGCGGCGCAGGTGCTCGATGGCGCAGACCAGGAAACCGCCGGTCCCGCAGGCGGGATCGAGGACCGTCTCGCCGAGGCGTGGATCGACCTGTTCGACGATGAACTGGGTGACGGCGCGCGGCGTGTAGAACTCGCCCGCGTTGCCGGCGGACTGCAGATCCCGGAGGAGCTTCTCGTAGATGTCGCCGAAGAGGTGGCGATCCACGGAGGCGTTGAAGTCGATGCGGTTGATCCGGTTGATCACCTGGCGCATGAGGGTGCCGTTCTTCATGTAGTTGTTGGCGTCCTCAAAGGCCATCCGGACCAGTCCTGCCATGCGGTCGCCGCCGCCGAGGCTCTTGAGTTCGGGGAGGAGGGTGCCGTCAACGAACGTCAGCAGCGCCTCGCCGGTGATGCCCTCCTCATCGGCAGCCCAGGCGCGCCAACGGAGTTCCTGCCGCAACGGCGAGCGGTAGTCGTCGCGGAGCAGCTCAAGCTCCTTCTCGCGGTCGTCGAGGATCTTCAGGAAGAACAGCCAGCCGAGCTGCTCCAGGCGCTGCGCATCACCGTAGGTGCCGGCGTCCTTGCGCATGACGTCCTGGATGGACTTGATGGTGGTGGAGACGTTTGGCATGGGTCAGGACCGAAGACCGTAGGTTAGGGAGTCGACAGGGATGGCGTTGGCAATGGCGTTGGCAATGGGGTCGGTCATGCGGCCTCCGTGTAGAGCGCGGCCTTGAGCTCACGCACAGCGGCGACGTAGCCGGGCTTTCCGCCGAAGAGGGCCACGATCTCCATGGGCGTGCCCAGGGCGGTGAGCGGGTCGACCTTGAGGATCTCGAGGGACTCGACGCTGGTGATCCCGGCATCGGCGTACTTCTGCAGCAGGGCCTCCAGAACCGCGCGCGCCTCGGCCCCGTAACTCGCGAAGACGTTGCGCTTCCTGACCTTCGCGGCCCTCTCCCTGCGGGTGAGGGGCGGCTGGTCAAATGCGACATGGCAGACAAGGTCGAAGGCGTCGTAGTCGCGCCCGACCTGCTCCGCGAGCTCGTCGAGGAATACGCCTTTGGCGGCAAGCTCCTCCAGGACGGCCTGCTTGCGGTCGGCGTCGTTCCAGGCGGTGAGGAACTCGTCGAGGGAGCGGAAGGCCTGGCGGACGGCCTTGCGGGAGTGGTCTCGGATCGACTCGGTGATGAGCCTGCCATCCTCCCCGAGGTACTGGACACGTTCCATGACGACCCTCACCGGAGCGTCGTGCACGTAGTACTTGACGCGGGGCGGGGGTGGCGGGGGCGGATCGACGATGATCGGTCCCTCGGGCGGCTCGTCCGGCCCGCCGCCGGGCGGCTCGTCCGGCGGCTCCATCGGCCCCTCGGGCGGGGGCTCGTAGATCTGGACCGGATCGCCGTCGAAGTCCGGGTCGGCAAAGAGCGCCGTGGCACGCCGGAAGTCCATGATGGTGAAGTAGAGCTTGTTGTAGTCCTCGTTGATGCGGGTGCCGCGCCCGATGATCTGTTTGAACTCGGTCATGGACTTGATGGACTTGTCCAGCACGATCAGGCGGCAGGTCTGCGCGTCCACGCCCGTTCCCAGGAGCCTCGAGGTTGTGGCCACAACCGGGAAGGCCGACTCGGGATCGATGAAGTTGTCGAGCTGCGCCTTGCCCTCGTCGCTGTCGCCGGTGATGCGCATGACATACCTGCTGTTGGCGGCGGCCAGATCGGGATTGGCGTTGACCATGGCCTGGCGCATGCGTTCAGCGTGCTCGACATCCTCGCAGAAGATGATGGTCTTCGAGAACCGGTCGGTCTCGGTGAGGAACTGCGTGACCCGGGCGGCGACCACCGCGGTGCGCTGCTCGAGGACCAGATTCCGGTCGAAGTCGGTGATGTTGTACTCGCGGTCTTCGATGGGCTTGCCGTACTTGTCAGTCTGCCCCTTCGTCGGCCTCCAGCCATCGATGTCCTTGTCCAGGGCGACGCGGACGACCTTGTAGGGGGCCAGGAAGCCGTCGGCGATCCCTTGGCGCAGGGAGTAGGTGTACAGAGGCTCGCCGAAGTACTCGATGTTGGAGACATCCTTGGTCTCTCTGGGGGTCGCCGTGAGCCCGATCTGGGTGGCGGAGGCGAAGTACTCCAGGACCTGGCGCCAGGCGGCGTCCTCGGCCGCGCTGCCGCGGTGACACTCATCGACGATGACGAGGTCGAAGAAATCCGGGGAGAACTGCCTGTAGGTATTCATATCCTCCTCGGGCCCCGTGACCGCCTGGTACAGGCTGAGGTAGATCTCGAACGACTTGTCCACCGTGCGGTTGGTGATCTTCGTCATCGCCTGGCCGAAGGGCTTGAAGTCGTTCGTCCGGGTCTGGTCGGCGAGGATATTCCGGTCAACCAGGAAGAGAATACGCTTCTTGACGCCGGCCTTCCAGAGCCGCCAGATGATCTGGAAGGCTGCATAGGTCTTGCCCGTGCCGGTGGCCATGACCAGCAGGATCCGGTTCGCGCCACGGGCGATCGCCTCGACGGTGCGGTTGACGGCAGTGAGCTGGTAGTAGCGCGGGGCCTTCCCGGAGGCGTCGTCGTGGTAGTAGTCCTGGCGGGCCACCGCCTCCTCGGCCGCGCTCAGGCCCTTGGCCGTGCAGTAGCGGCTCCAGAGCTCGGACGGGGAGGGAAACTGATCGAGCGGTATCTCGCGGGTGACCGGGCCGCTGGTGACCGTGCGGTCGTGCTCCAGAAACGCGTCGCCGTTGGAGCTGTAGGCAAAGGGCACGTCGAGGGTCTCGGCGTAGTCCAGAGCCTGGGGCATCCCGGCCCCTACGGTGTGGTTGTTGTCCTTGGCTTCGACAACCGCCAGGGGGATATTGGGCCGGTAGTAGAGGAGGTAATCCGCCTTCTTCGCTTCGCCGCGTCTGACGGTCCTGCCGCGGACGATCACCCTGCCCTTGGTGAAGTACACCTCCTCGCGGACCTGGGTGGCGAGGTCCCACTTCGCCTCGCCGGCCCCGACGATGGCGGGCGTGATGAACTGGGTGCGGATGTCTGCTTCGCTAAGGGACTTCTTGTCCATGCGCACCGTCCTCAGTTCACCCCCGGGAGGCCGCTGGGTCCAGCGGAGGCCACGCCCTCGCAAACCGCGTTCCGGCGCGGTCATGGACGACCGCACCGGAAGAACTCTGTCGCTCCCTCGGTCTGCGCAGTGCCACCCCCCGCGCAGACCAGGCATACATTGCCCCAGGCGCACGCGCCCTGCAAGCGGGTTCTGGCGAGGCGATGGCCACACAGCGCACCGCGACGCGCAACGCCACGTGCGGCACAGTGGATTGCGGCGCACTGTCTCAGCCCGCCACAGTTCTTTGCGTTCGTACATCCCCATATGGAGCGGTAACGCTCGATGGCTTGAAAGCAAGGATGTCAGCCAGTAGCTTCTGGGTGGCTCGCGGAGTGCCGAGTGTGCTTCCGGCAACGTTGCCGTCCGAGGCCTCGGGTATGGATAATCTCCCGAGCCGCTCCATTTCCAGAACTTCGTGGTCGTAGAAGTACGTCTCATTCCATGCATCCCGGACCACGAGCCTGGCGACGTGACGGTCCGCCTGTTCGCGCACTCCCGGAGTCACGCCATCCGCGCGAGCAACGTCCGGTCAAGGCCGGTTTGCACGGGTCTCCCCAGCGTGCTAACC
>JAAYZO010000608.1 GCA_012514865.1 Lentisphaerota bacterium
CTCGAACTCAATAACGCCATCGCCGCCGCCAACCCGCACATCCTGGAGATGCTCTCCACGCTGGGCCGTGAGATGTACATGCCCAAGGGCATCCTCACGCAGTCGGCCGAGGCCAAGCAGCAGGCGCACCGCTACGACGCCACCATCGGCACGGCCATGGAGCATGGCCAGGCGATGAACCTCCCGAGCGTCATGGCCAGCCTCAAGGGCCTCTCGCCCAACGACGCCCTCCTCTACGCCCCGGCCCCCGGCCTGATGGCGCTGCGGCAGGAGTGGCAGCGCAAGACCCTGGTGGACAACCCCGACCTGCAGGGCAAGCCGATGAGCCTGCCGGTGGTCACCAACGGCCTGACGCATGGCCTCAGCCTGGTGGGCGACCTCTTCGTCGAGCCCGGCGACGTCGTCCTGGTCCCCGACATGATGTGGGAGAATTACCACCTCATCTTCGCGGTCGGGCGCCAGGCAGAACTCCGCCAGTTCCCCTTCTTCAAGGGCAGCGGCCTGAACCTCGAGGGCTTCCGCAAGGCCCTCGGCGAGGTCTGCGCGGAGCGCGGCAAGGTCGTCGTCCTGATGAACTTCCCGAACAACCCGACGGGCTACGCGCCGAGCGAGTCCGAGGCCCGCGAGATTGCGGCCGCCCTGCGCGCGGCGGCCGAGGGCGGCGCCAACGTGGTCGCCCTCGTCGACGACGCCTACTTCGGCCTCTTCTTCGAGGAGCAGGTCATGAAGCGCTCGATCTTCGGCCAGCTCGCCGCGGCGCACCCGCGCCTGCTCGCGATCAAGGCCGACGCCGCCACCAAGGAGGCCTACGTCTGGGGCCTGCGCATCGGCTTCCTGACCTTCTCGACCGGCGGCACCGCCGCCTCGGACAGCCCGCTCTACCAGGCCCTCGAGAAGAAGGTCGCCGGCTGCATCCGCGCCGCCGTGAGCAACTGCTCGCAGCTCTCCCAGAAGGTCGTCCTGGAAGCCCTGCGCCATCCCGACTTCATGGCCCAGCGCAGCGCCAAGGCGGCGGTCCTGCAGGCGCGCGCCGCCAAGGTCAAGGAGGTCCTCGCCCAGGACCGCTTTGACGAGGCCTGGACCGCCTACCCGTTCAACAGCGGCTACTTCATGTGCCTGCGCCTGAAGCGCGTCAACGCCGAGGCCCTGCGCGTGCATCTCCTCAAGGACTACGGCATCGGCGTCATCGCCAACAACGACACCGACATCCGCATCGCCTTCAGTTGCCTGGAGCTGGACCAGATCAGCGACCTCTTCGAGCTCCTCCTGAAGGCCTGGCGCGACCTCGCCGGCGCCTGACCTCGGCAGTCGTCCCGACTCGTGGGGGACACCGCGTCGTTGTGCCGTCGACGCCGTGGTGGCTCGTGGACGCATTCGCGTCTCTGGACGCTTGCGCTCCAGCGACCATGGCGAGCTCTTTATGGCAGCGGCCGCCGCCCGCCGGTGCCGGCAGGAGGCCTGACGCGTGTGGCGCGTCCGGGGCCTCCTTCTCACCGCCCGGACGCGTCCTCCGTGCCGTCGCGGCGCAGCACCACGGCGCAGCGTGCCGGCAGGTAGAGCCGCAGGCGGTGGTGCCACTCCCGGCCGACCAGGCGGCGGTCGGTGACGTAGCTCCGGCCCGGCTCGAGGCGGCCGAAGCCCCCGAAGCGCGTCTCGTCGGTGTCGAGGACCTGCACGTAGCGCCCCGGCAGGACGTCGATGCCGTAGTCGGTCCAGGACTGCGTCGGATGCAGGTTCACGATGACGAACCAGCCGGCGCGCTCGAAGGCGACCACGCGGTCCTGGTCGTTGACGACGAGGCGCTGCGGCCGCCCGCGCCAGAGCATCCCGGAGGCATCCAGCATCCCCAGCATGGCGGCATCGAACTCGGCCAGGCCGCGGTAGCGCAGGTCGGTGGCATCGCGCAGCGACCACTGCCGGCGGGCGTAGTGCAGCGACCACTGGTTGCCCGGCCGCGGGAAGTCGACCCACTCGGGATGGCCGAACTCGTTGCCCATGAAGGTCAGGTAGCCATGCCCGGCAGTCGTGGCCGTGAGCAGCCGGATGATCTTGTGCAGGGCGATGCCGCGGTCGACCTCGAGGCTCCGGCTGTCGAGGTGCATGGCGTCGTACATGGCCGTTCGCAGGAGCCGGAAGATCAGGGTCTGGCCGCCGACGATGGCCTGGTCGTGGCACTCGACGTAGCTGATGGTGCGTTCATCCCGGCGGCGGTTGGTGAGTTCGTGCCAGATCGTGGCCAGCGGCCAGGACTCGTCCGGAAGGTCGAGCATGCGGAACCACATGTCGGTCACGCCCATGGCCAGGCGGTAGTCGAAGCCCAGGCCGCCCTCGTCGCACGGCGCCGCCAGGCCGGGCAGGCCGCTGACGTCCTCGGCAATCGTGGTCGCACCCGGACTCACGGCGTGAATGACCCGGTTGGCCAGAGCCAGGTAGGCCACCGCGTCGTCGTCGACATCGCCACCGAAGTAGTCGTCGTAACGGGTGAAGGCCTTCCCGAGGCCGTGGTGGTGGTAGAGCATGCTGGTGACGCCGTCGAAACGGAAGCCGTCGACGCGGTACTCGTCGAGCCAGAACCGGCAGTTCGACAGCAGGAAGTGCAGCACCTCCGGCTTGCCGTAGTCAAAGCAGCACGAGCCCCAGGCGGGGTGCGCGCCGCGCTCGCCGTCATGGAAGTACTGGCAGGCAGTGCCGTCAAAACGCGCCAGGCCCTCGGTCTCGTTGCGCACCGCGTGGCTGTGCACCAGGTCGATGACCACACGCAGGCCGAGGCCGTGCGCGGCGTCGATCAGGGCCTTCAGCTCCTCGGGTGTGCCAAAGCGACTCGAGGCCGCAAAGTAGCTCGAGACGTGATAGCCGAAGGAGCCGTAGTACGGGTGCTCCTGGACGGCCATGAGCTGGATGGTGTTGTAGCCGGCCCGGACGACACGCGGCAGGACCTGCTCGCGGTAGGCGTCGTAGGTGCCGACGCGGGGCTCCTCCATGGCCATGCCGACGTGGCTCTCGTAGATCAGCGGCGTCGTCGGCGGCGGCGGCGCGGCGTGCTGCCAGCGGTAGGGCTCCGGCGGCGACCAGACCTGGGCGTTGAAGATGCCGGTATGGGGATCCTGGACGACACGCCGGGCGTACGCCGGGATGCGGTCGCCCTGGCCGCCCGGCCAGCGCAGGCGCAGCCGGTACCGCTCGCCATGGCCGAAACACGACAGGGGGAAGCGGCCCTCCCACTGGCCGTGCCCCCGGCGCTCCAGGCAGAGCCGCCCGTCGTTCCAGCCGGTGCCCTCGCTGAGCAGACACACCGCCTCGGCGTTCGGCGCCCATTCGCGGAAGACCCAGCCTTCGCCATCGCGGTGCAGGCCGAAGTGCTCATGGCCGCTGGCGATGTCGGCCAAGGACCGGGTGCCGCCGGTCAGACGGCGCTCCTGGCGGCGGACCGCCTCGACGCGCCGCTGCAGGGCCGCCCGATAGGGCTCCAGCCAGATGTCCTCCGACAGGGCTGCCCGTCGGTTGGGGATGTGCCCGAAGGCCATGCCGCCTCCCTCTCTCGTCATGCGCTGCCTGCCCCCCTGCCCCCACCAGGCGGACACGAAGCCACGCCCGCGGGTTGGAGCGCCTACCGGCCGCCCGCCGCCGGAGTCTCGGCCGGGGGCACGTCGACCACCGGGCCGTCGAGGCCCTGACCGAAGTCGCTGATCAGCGGCCGCTGGAGCATGCGCTCGTAGATATCGATGTAGGCACGCGCCGTGACGTCGTGGTTGAAGTGGGCGCGCGCCTCGCGCATCACCCGCGCAATCTGCGCCTCGCGCACCGCCGCCGGCCGGCCATGGAAGGCCATGGCCTCGCCGATGGCCCAGCGCAGGCCGGCCGCGTCGTAGGTCTCAAAACAGAAGCCGTTGCCGGTGCCGGCATCGGCATCCAGCGGCGTGACGGTGTCGCGCAGGCCGCCGGTGCGATGCACCACCGGCAGCGTCCCGTAGATCGGGCTGATCATCTGCGGCAGACCGCAGGGCTCGAAACGCGACGGCATGAGCATGTAGTCCGAACCGGCATAGGCCAGCCGCGACAGGTCCTCGTCAAAATCGCAGACCGCCACCCGGTCGTAGAAGCCGTGCCGCTCGACAATCTCGTGGAAGTGCTTCTGATACGAGCCGTTGGCCACAATCGCGATCTGTATGCCCTCGGCCCACCAGGTCGACACCACGTCGTAGAGGATATCCGTGAGGAGCTGGCAGCCCTTCTGAACCGGGTCGAGCCGCGACGGCCAGAAGAACACCGGGGCGTCGTCCTGCTGCCGCAGCCCGAGGCGGTCCTGCAGGGCCGCCTTGTTGCGGCGCTTGCCGGCGGCGTGGTCGTCGGGGCCGTAGCGCACGGCCACGGCCGGGTCGCCGAGCGGGTCGTAGTCCGGATCCGGGGCGTTCAGGATGCCCAGGGCGCAGCCGGCGTGGTACTTGGCGGCCATCTCGCGGCGGATCGGGTCGGTGACGAAGTGGTGGTGGCCCTCGACCACCTCCTGCAGGAACGACGGGCTGACCGTGTTGATGAAGTGCGCCGAGAAGATGCCGCTGGCCAGCAGATCCACCGGGTTGCTCGCCCGCGTCTCGTGGTAGTTCGCCGGCGGGCGGTCGTAGTAGAGGTACGGCCAGAAGTCGGCGGCGTCGATGCCGCTGCTCTCGATGCGCTCCAGGGTCAGGTGCTGCGTGTGGATGTTGTGCACGGTGAACAGGCAGGGGATGTTCAGCCGCCGTGTCATACCGGGTATCAGGCCGGTCATCCAGTCGTTGCAGTGGATCAGATCCGGATCGACCTGCGGCAGGATGTTGTTGATCACCTCGCGCTGAAAGGCCAGGCTGACCTGAATGCCGTCCTCGATGTAGCTGCCGTAGACGCGGTCGCGGTAGTAGAAGACGCGGTCCTGGGCGAGGTGGATGCGGCTGTTCGACAGGTTCGCCAGGTAGATGCGCAGCTCGTCGCTGATCAGGCGGTCGACGTCGACATGGAACATGCGGCGGTAGTGCGGTATGGCCACATGAACGTCGGCACCGAGGCGGTACAGGGCCGACACCAGCGACGCCGAGACGTCCGCCAGGCCGCCGGCCTTGGCGCGCATGCGGTGCGCCATGTTGCCCATGCCTGACGGAAGATACGTGATCTCCGGCGTCACCACCAGAATGCGCGGCTTGCGTCGACCGCTGCGCAGACCGACTCGTGTGCCCATGACAACCTCGTTCCTGCCCACAACCAACGGCCGCCCCACGGACGGCCTCAACACCACACGGCGAGAAGCACCGCCCCGCCCCCCCGAGCCACCGGCACGGCCGCGGGCCTGACGGCACGCGCCGCGATGGACCGTCAGGACACCTCGACGACGCTGTTCAGGGTCCCCAGGTCGTTGACCACGAAGTTCGGGTTGTTGGGGTCGACCGTCCACTCGCCGTTGATGACGAACTTGTACTCATAGGTCCCCGGGGCCAGCATGCAGACCGCCTTGAACAGGCCGCTGCCGCGGTTTTCCGCCATCGGCTTGGCGGTGGCGTCCCAGTCGTTGAAGCAACCGGCCAGGTAAACGGTCGAACCGGTGGCGCACTGCACCGCGAAGGTCACCCGTTTCTTGCCGGCGTTGGCGCGTTTGGTAGCCATGGTTGTCGTCCCTTTCTGTTGTGGTCCTGCCGCGGGCCGCCGTCGGTCCGCGCTGCCTCGTGTCGCCGATGCCGTACGGCGTCGGCGCTATCCATACCGCCGCGCTCCCCCCCGGGGTGCGCGGCGGCGCCATCAGTCCTCACCCAGAGCCCGGAGCACCCGCAACAGCTCGGAGACGCCCCAGGCCTGCGCCGAACAGCCGCGCTGCGCGTGCGGCGCGTCGCCGTCAACAATCTCCGGAATCTGCCCGAGACAGCACGCCTCCATCACCGGCACCATCGCCTCGAGCAGGCCCCGCGCCGCCGGACGCGCCGAGGCGCCCCAGGCACACACCACCGCCTCGGCATACGACGGGTAGAGCCAGCTCCAGGCAGTGCCATTGTGATACGCCGGCTTGCGGCGGGTGTCTTCGTCGCCCTCGTAGCGCCCCCAGTAGGGCCGTTGCGGGTCGTTCAGGAGCTTCCCCCGATGGCGTACCGCCAGAGGCCGCGTCACGGCCGCATCGGCCAGGCTGCGCAACCCGCCGGGCACCAGCAGCGGCCCGCACGCCTCGACCACCTGGCGGGCGCGGCGCCGGTCGTCGATCAGCCCCAGCGTCACGGCCAGGAGCTGATTCGGACGGCAGGCGTCATCCACCTCGGCACGGCGAGCGCCGATGCCTGGTGCGCCATGCAGGCAGTCACAGAGCCCGCCGCCGGCCCCCCGGGCGTAGAACTCGATGACTGCCGCGCGAACCCTCGACGCCCAGTCGCCCCAAGGGGCGCCGGGAGCGCCGATTTCATCCAGCAGTCTCAACGACTTATACCATAGTGCCTGAATCTCGATTGGGAAACCCTCTCGAGGGGTAGCGGCCGGGTGATTGGTGTCCATCCAGGTGAAATGCGCCGGGCTGAAGACCAGGCCGGTCTCGGGGTCGGCCCGCACGCCATGCTCGGTGCCGCGCCAGATCGCCTGGGCCAGGTCGGCCAGGACCCGGCGCAGGCTGCGGCCGCCGCAGTCGTCGTCGAGGATGTCGTCGCGGCCGCTGACGCGGCGGTAGTCGTCCACGGCGACCGACAGCCACAGCGGCGCATCGGAGGTGTCGCGGTTGCCGACGTCGGCGCCGTGGATCATGTTCGGCAGAGAGCCGCCCTTCTCGAAGCGCGCGAAGAGCCTGAGGATGGCGCGGGCTTCCTCGAGGCGACCGGCAGCGATGACGCCGCGCAGGACGATCAGGGTGTCGCGGCCCCAGTCGAGGAACCACGGGTAACCGGCCAGGACCGTCCAGGCGCCGTCGCGGCGCACCAGGAACTGCCGCAGGGCCTTCTGCAGGGCGTCTTCCAGGGGCAGCGCCGGCGGCCACGGCGCCGCCGCGCCCGCGGCGGGCACCGGCGACGGCGTCGTGCCGGCACTGAGGGCCACGGCCTGTCCGCCGACCAGCTCGCAGGCAAAGTACCCCGGGCTGAAGAGGTCGCCGGCCTCGGCCAGACCGCGCGACTGCTCGACCGGGTACGGCACGCGGTACTGCCACTCCGGCTCGCTCACAAACCGCCCCCCCTCCAGCCGACAGATCAGACGATGCCCGGCCGGCGCGAAGACAAAGCCGTCCGACAGGGCCTGCACGGCCGACGGGAAGGCCGCCGCCGAGCCGTCCAGGGCGCGCGTCACCTGGTGACAGCCCCGGCTCTCGAGGTCGGGCCGCAGGATCAGCGTCACCGGCACCTCGTCAGCCAGGGCCTCGTCGGCTGTATCACCCGCCGCGCGGTGCACCCGCAGAACGATGCCCTGACCCGTTGCGGCCATCTCCAGGGTGATCGCCAGCGGTATCTGGCGGCCCATGCCGACGGGGATCATGAAGTCCCAGCGGACGCGCTGGCCGAGGTCGGTACGAAAGCCGGTCTGGCAGGAGACGCCGACCTCCTGGGAGTAGTCGCGGTGGACGACCCAGGCGCGGCAGCGGGTGAAGAGGACGGTCCGGTCGACCGGGTGATCCGGGTGGAGGTTCGCGGCGAAGAGGGCGTCGTACTGGCTCTGGATCTCGCCCCAGCGCGCCCGCACCTGGGCCATCGAGCCGCTGTCGCTGCTGCAAAGGGCGGCGAGGTCCGGCGACGCCAGGCGGCCATCCTCGACGGCCAGGCGCACCACCGTCCTGCCCGGCGCGGGCAGGACGTGCAGCGGCGCGACCACCTGCCGGCTCGGGCGCGCATGGATCTGCAGATGCAGCTCACAGGGACCGACCGGAAGCGGCTCGAGACCCGGGATGATCAGGGTGAAGGAACCGCCCGACGCCGCCGGTAGCGAACGGCTGCGGTGGTGGCAGCGCTCACCCGAACGGAGTTCCGCCAGGAACGGCTGCGAGGCCTGCACCAGCACCATATGTCCCGCGGGCACCGGCACCACCCGGCGCTCGTCGCGTTCAGCCTGCCAGACGACGCAGGGCACGTAGACATCGGGGCCGTACAGCTCCGCCAGGAAGCCGCGGGGGTCCTTCCGGAGGGCCTCGACCCAGGCGCCTACGGCGCCCGCGTCGACATCGCCCAGGCCGCCGGCATGCAGGACATGGGCCTCCAGTGCCAGGGCGCGGTACTGCTGCCGCAACACCGCCTCCGGCGCGGCACTGAACGGCGCCGCGGCCGGCGGCGTCGTCGCCGCCGCCCCGAGGGCCTCCAGACACAGCACCGTCAGCGGCGCCAGCTCGCAGTGAAGACGGTCACCGCGCTCGCCGATGGGCACGCCCTGGCCGCCGAGGCGGTCGCGCAAAGGCCCGCGCAGGCCGGGCTCCAGACCCGCCGGCCACGACACCCGCCGCGAGGCGTGCCCGTCGGGATTGGCCAGCACCAGCACCGCCGGGCCCTCGGGCGGCCGCCGCAGCAGGCCGATGCAGTCGGCGGGCTCGACCGCCACCGGCTCGAGGCGGGCGCCGGCGTGGAAGGCGGGGTGCTCGCGCAGGAGGCGGTTCACCTGGCGCAGAGCCTCGAGCTGGTTCTCGCGCGCCCCCCAGTTCAGCGGGCTGGAGCCATGCACGTCGATCTTCTCGGTGGCGTACCACTCGACGCCATTGGCCACACCGAAGGCGCCCTCGTGGGACAGCAGGGCGCTCAGCGCACAGCGGAAACGCGCAAAAGCCTTCGAGGTGGCCGCCAGGCGGTTGTTGTCGTGGGTCTCGGCAAAGTGCACCATGGTGCCGCACTCGCGACTCAGGCGCAGCGACAGGTCCAGGCAGGCGCGCATGGCCGGTGCGTCCAGGCTCTGGAACATCTCCGAGTAGGCCCAGTCCAGGCCGGCCTCGCCGAGCAGCGCGGTGGTGGTCTCGACCGGCCCGCCCAGGCCCTCGAGGAAGAAGACGGTGTCGGGGTACTCCGCACGAGTGCGCGCCACGATGTAGCGCCACGCCGCCAGCGGCACCATGTAGCCGGCGTCGCAACGGAAGCCGTCGACGCCCTTGCGGCACCAGTGCAGGAAGACCTCGGCCATGTAGCGCCATAGGCCGCGGTGCCCGAAGTCGAGCTGGCAGAGGTCCTCCCAGACCACGCCCCAGGCGCCGGGGCTGACGAACGAGCCGTCGCCCGAACGGCGGAACCACTCGGGGTGGTGCAGTTGCAGCCACGAGGCCCAGCCGGTGTGGTTCGCCGGGAGGTCCAGCAGGACATGGGCGCCGCGACGATGCGCGGCCTCGAGGAGCTCCTCGAACTGCGCCATGGGCGTGGCCATGCGGTCGAACTCGGCCATGCCGGGATCGACCCCGAAGAAGTCCTGGACCGCGAACGGGCTGCCGTAGCGCCCGAGACGCGCAAAGGTCGTCGGCACCGGATGCACCGGCAGGAGCTGCAGATAGCGGAAGCCCATCTGGCCGAGGATGACGTCGAGGCGCCGCGCCAGGTCGCGGAAGGTCCCCGAGGGGGGTATCACCGCATAGCCGCGGCCGTCGAGGACATCCACCGCATGACGCTCGGCCGCCGTGGTCAGGGACCGCCCCAGGGTCGCCGGCCCGAACTGCCGCGGGAAGGCGTTGTAGATGGCGTTGGCGCAGACCGTGTGCGCCGGCAGCACCCGCAGGTGGAGGTTCTCACCGGCGGGCCAGAGCGCCTTGCCACCGGGAGCGTCCAGGAAGGCCTTGGCCTCAAAGACGCCGGGTTCGAGGAGCGGCAGCCGCAGCCGGAAGCGCCCCGGGGCGACCCGCGTCATGGGCAGGTCATGCCAGTCGCGCGCCAGCGGCGGCCGTTCGGCGTCGGTCTGGTCGATGATCTCGCGACGCTGCACCCCAGCACGACCGACATTCGTCCGCAGCCAGGCATCGCCCGCCGGACCGCCGTCGACCGCCAGAGTGACCTCCAGGAGGTCGCCGCGACGGAATACCAGGCGCGTCCCGCACGCCGGTGTCTGGCTCAAAGACATGAAACACTCTCCTGCACACGCATGACAGCCCTACCGCGCGTTCGACCCCCGCCAAGACCACAGAGTTGCCTCAAGCCACCCGGCAGGGGCCGCCCGGCGGCTGTCCTCAGCCACTCTTACGGCGCCCGGGGCCGCGCTCGGCTGGCGCGGCCGCCGCTGGGGCCACCGTGCACCCCTGTCCACTCTGCCCGACCGGCCCCGCGCCGTCAGACTTGTCAGACCTGTCAGACGTGTCAGACGTGTCAGACTTTTCAGACCCTGCCCGCCCTGCGCCCCAGGGCTGTTTGAAGATCGCAGCAGCGCTCACTCGGTCACCCTGGAGGGGTGCCAGATCGTAGCCGGGGGTCGCGCGCAGCACGACCCCCGGAAACGTGAATTGCACGCCATGCACCCTGGAGGGGTGCCAGAACCGGACTTTCAAACAGCCCGCCCTGCGCCCCCTCCGCCGTTGCGGGCGTCGGGGGCGGCA
>JAAYZO010000609.1 GCA_012514865.1 Lentisphaerota bacterium
CCCGAGGTGGTGTGCCAGGTGGCGGCCATTCAGCCAGACAGAGGCCTCCAGGCGGACGCCGCCAAGGCGGAGCTGGACCTGACAGCCGGACCACTCGGCCGGGATCTCCAGACGACGGCGGTACCAGCCGACACCCAGAAGGAAGGGCGTCGAGGCATCGGGCGGGTTGTCGCCCAGCGGGTAGTCGAGGGGGCGGTGGTCCGGGTTGAAGCGCGCCCGGCTCCAGAACGGGCATTCGCGCAGGCGCGCCAGCTCGTCATCCCAGCAGGCCGGCACCGGCATGGCCGCCTGAAAATCGAGGCCGGCGGGGAGGGCCGACCCGCCGGGCTCCGGCAGGGCCACGCTGTAGGCGAACTCCCAGAGGCCGGGGAGGTCCAGATCCAGGGGCAGCACCGCTGGCGACGCAGTCATGGCATTCTCCTCGATCACCGGGGGTTCCCGTGGGGCTCAGCCCGTCAGCGTCAGAGGCCTGCCGCTGGATGGTCCGCACCGGGCCGCCCGGTCGTCATGTCTGGGGTCTCCCGCGCCGGGGTGGCGCTCAGGCGGTCTCCAGGGAACGCAGGTAGGCGACCGCGTCGCGCAACTTCTCGCGGGGGTCGCCGGGGCGGAAGTCCTCGATGGAGAGGAAGTGCCGGTAGCCGATGCGCTGCAGGTGGGTCAGGAGGGTCGGGACGTGGTAGAGGCCGTCGGCCAGGCGGCAGCCCTCCCAGCGCCACTGCGCGGTGCCCTTGGCGTCGACCTCGGTCACCGGCAGCGGCCGATGGCCGCCGAGGTGGCAGTGGGCGATGTAGGGCCCGAGGAGCTGCACGGCCAGGGCCGTGGTCTCGAAGCCGTCCTTGACCATGTTCTGGGGGTCGTAGATGACGCCGACGTCGGCCGGGTCGAAGTGGCTGACCAGGCGATGGGCCAGGGAGGCGCTGCAGTGGATGGTGTTGCCATGGATCTCCAGGACGATCCTGACGCCGGAGCCGCGGCTGATCTGGAGGGCGCGCGCGTAGCCGGCGAGGGTCTCGCCGAAGATCTGCCAGTAGTCCTGGCTGCCGTCGGGCTTGAAGCCGGCGCTGGCGCCGACGCGGATGAAGGGCGCTCCGGCGGCGACGGCGCCGTCGACCAGGAGGCGGATGTGGTCGAGTTCGGTGCAGGACGCCGCCGAGGCCACGCCGGCCAGGGCCAGGCCGTGGTCAGCCAGGACGCGGCGGATCTCCGGGGCCTTGGCCGCGAAGTTCTCCGGGGTGATGTCGTTGACGTGGTAGCCCCAGGCGCTCGGCTCGGCCTTGGCGCGGGCTTCTGGGCTGACCCGGCGCACGCGCAGCTCCATGCCGTCGTAACCGAGATCCGCAAGCAGGGCCGCCTGCTCGACCAGACTCAGATGCGGCAAGGCGACGGTGGTGGCACTCAGCTTCATCGCGACTCTCCTCCATACTTCAGCCAGATCCGCGGCGACATGCCATCGCGCGGCCCAGCCAACCGCCGCCGCGGCGCCGTCGCAGGGCTGTTCGGACGTCCGGTTCCGGCACCCCTTCAGGGTGCAGGGCCCTTGGGTCCACGCTTCCGGGGGTCGTGCTCTCGCGCGACCCCCGGCTACGATCTGGCAGCCCTTCAGGGTGACCGGGTGAGCGCTGATGCCGCCTTCGAACGGCCCCTGGACCCGTTCGGCGCCCGGGTTGATCCTGTCGATCCATAGGCTAAGGTCACGGCCGGTATTGTCAACTGCGTCGGGTCGGGTGGTTCAGGGCTCTCTCGGCCGCGTATGGGTGTATGCCCTGTCGAGAGGACTCTGCCATGGGTGGAATCGGTAACTTCACGTCGATAGTGGGAGCGCTCATCATGGGATCGGCCAGTCTGTCTGCGGCGAGTGTGGATCTGGGCAATGGCTTCATGGACCACGGCGTGGCCACGCCGATGAGCCAGCACCGCGGCACCGTCGCGACCGTCGACGGCGACGGACGCAACGTCGTGCTGACCTGGCTCTACGACACCCGCGGTGGCTATGCCCTGCTGATGGTCGATGTCGAGACCGGCAAGGCCGACGAGGTGCCGATGCCGTTCAACCCCGGCGGCGACGGCCCCTTCGCCTCGATCCTCTCCAGCGCCAACAAGTTCTACACCCACTTCAACAGCCACTTCTGCGAGTTCGACCCGGCACAGCGCCGCTTCACCTTCTTCCACAAGACCGCCCCGCAGATGGCCATGGGCATGACCGAGGACGACAAGGGCGTGATCTGGTCGGTGACCTATCCGAAGAGCGGCGTGGCGTCGTACAACCCGAAGACGGGGGTCTTCCGCGACTACGGCCATGTCTACGCGCAGAACTGGAACCAGTACCAGCGCTACGTCGCCTGCGATGACGCCGGCTGGCTGTACTTCGGCATCGGCAGCACCTCCGGGCAGATCATCGCGCTCGACCCCGAGACCGGGACGGCCCGGCCGGTCATCCCCGAGGCCAAGCGGATCCAGGGCACGGGCTTCGTCTACCGCAACCTCGATGGCAAGGTCTACGGCCACGGCGGCAGCGACAAGGACTGGTATGAGCTGCACCGCGGGCAGGACCGCGCCATCGGCGCACACACCATGGCCAACGCCAAGCCGATCATCAGCGCCAGCCAGTCGCTGTTCCACCGTAAGTTCCCGGATGGCAAGGTCCTCAAGGACCTCAATCTGATCGACCGCGTGGTGACGGTCGAGGACCCGGTCGCGAAGACCACCCACTCGGCTGAGTTCGACTACAGCAGCGACGGCGCCCACGTCATGGGCGTCTGCGTCGCCCCCGACGGCACGGTCTGCGGCGGCACCGCCTTCCCGATGCGCTTCTTCAGCTACAACCCGCGCACCGATACCTGGATCAACCGCCCCGCCTTCAGCCAGTTCAATACGGTCACCACCCACGGCGACCGCTGGTTCGTCGGCGGCTATGGCCATGGCTTCCTGCTCGAGTGGGACCCGACCCAGCCCTGGGTCAACACCGAGAAGGGCAAGCCCGGCAATCCGCAGCACCACATCGAGGCGCACCCGGACATCAACCGCCCGCATGCCCTCATCGCCAATGACCGCCTCGTCGTCATGGCCGGCACCCCCGGCTACGGCTACACCGGCGGCGGACTGCTCATCTGGGACCGCGCTGCCCGCCAGGGGACCATCCTGAAGCACACCGACCTGATTCCCGACCAGGGCACCATGAGCCTGGCCTTCCTCCCGGAGGACCGCCTGCTGGTCGGCAGCACCATCGCGGCGGGCACCGGCGGCGAGGTCAAGGCGACGGAGGCCTGCCTGTTCATCCTCAACCTCGTCACCAAGAAGGTCGAGTGGCGCGCCGCGGCAATCCCCGGCGCTCGCAACTACACCGATCTGAAGGTCACCCCCGAGGGCCTCGTCTACGGCCTCGCCGACGCGTCCACCTTCTTCGTATTCGACCCGGTGGCGCGAACCGTCGTTCACCAGCAGGACCTGCGCGCCAGCGTCGGCGGCTCGGTGAGCCACCAGGGCACGCGGGCCTTCCTGATCGGTCCGGACCAGACGGTCTACCTGCTCCTGGTCAAGGGCATCGCCACGATCGCCCCGCGGACGCACGCGATCACCCTCCTGGTGGAGTCGCCGGTGCCGCTGCAGCAGGGCGGCGACATCCTCGACGGCCGCCTCTACTTCATCCGCCACTCGCACCTGTATAGCTGGAAGCTGCCGACGGCGAAGTGACGGTTGCGCGGCCGGCGGGAAAGGCAACCGCCTGAAGCCGGCCGCAGAGGCAGGTCTCCCCCACTCCGGCCTGCCGGGGTGGGGGGTCTGCGTTCAGCGCGGGAAATACCGGTAGATCAGCGGCTTCTGGCCGGTGGCGAAGAAGTAGATGGCGCCGATGATCATGAAGGTCAGGGCCGCCACCAGCTCGCCGGAGATGACGCCGATCATCAGGGGCCGCAGGCGCAGGGCGGCGCGGTTGCCGCCGAAGCGCACGGTCAGGACCTTGACAAGCCAGCCGAAGAAGAACGACCAGCAGGTGGTGGCCATCGGGTAGGTCGCCCAGAGCAGGAACATCACCGGGTGGATCGGCCAGCGCGGCAGGCGCAGGCGCAGGGCGCTGCAGACCAGGACCAGGATGAAGCCGGCGCCGAAGGCCCAGAGGAAGTTCTCCGTCGGCGCCAGCCGGCCGAGGCGCTGCGTCCACGGCAGGGCCTCGGCCTCCGCCAGGCTGCCCATGGCGCTCAGACGCAGGAGTTCCGGCTCGGCCGCCCGGAAGGGCATCGTCGGAATGCGCTGATGCGACCAGCCGTAGTTGGTCGGGGCACCCATGTCGTAGGTGAAGATCAGCACCGCGGCGATCGCCAGGATCGTCCCGACCACGAAGACGCCGAACGACAGCCGCGCCACGCGGCCGGTCGGCAGGGCGGCGCGCTCGCAGATTTTCAGCCCGTTGATCAGGTAGGGCATCAGCGACTGGCTCTGGTCTACCGCCAGGACCACGCACACGAAACCGGCAATGATGATCGCGCTGGGCGGCATGACATAGCCGCCCAGGCCGGCCATCAGCACACCAAAGGCGATCCAGCGCGACTGGATGATGAACAGCCCGGTCTCGGCGCTGATGCGCGAGAGCACCACCAGCGACAGCAGCGACATCAGCACCACCAGGGCCGCCAACGGCCACTCCAGGCCCAGGCGGGCCACCAGGACAATCAGCAGAAGCGTCGATACCAGCAGCACCCGCATCGCCCAGACGCCCTCGCCGGAGGCGCCGCCGCGGCGCACCCCGAAGGCTCCCAGGAGGACCTCCTTGTAGTACTGCCGCCCGGTGTAGAGAAGGATCAGCGCGAAGGCCAGGTAGCTGCCGCAGCGCTGCCAGCCCTGCCAGCCGCCGATCCAGTCGGTCGAGAGGTTGACGCCCACCGTCACCATCGGCAGGGCGAACAGCACCCAGGCCAGTTGCGACAGGCCCAGGGTGAACGAGATCTCGCTGCTCAGGAAGAAGGCGAAGGCCACCACCAGCGGAAAGAGATTCAGCCGCAGGAGTTCGCCGCCGTACTGGACCTTCAACAGCCAGGGCATCACCTTCGCAAACGGCGTCAGCAGCCAGGTCAGACCGACCGGTATGAAGACATCCGGGAACCATACGCAGAGGCCGTTGTTAATGCGGATGAAGAAGAGCATCAGGAAGCCGATCCAGAAGAGCCGGCTGCGCAATACGGCCGGCACGGCCTGCCCCGGCTCGCGTTCGAGCAGCGCCGCGGTGAAGGTGGCGATCGGGTAGCTCAGGAACTCGTGGTGCGACCACTGCCGATGCACGATCAGGCAGAGACACACCGAGGCCAGGCCCATCAGGAGCACCATCGGCACCCAGGTCCGCAACGGCGGCCACCATGCCTCCCAGGGCACCCGCAGCACCATGTCGTGCAGACGCGTCAGGAACGGCGTCCCGACCTGGCCCTGGGTCTCGGCGCCCATGATGTACGCCGAGACGACCTCGTCGTAGGTCTCGTCGCTGACGCTGACCAGGGCCTGCGGCGGCACGTAGCCGAGCATATCGCGCTCTTTCCAGCCGGGGGTGACGTGGTTCCAGTGGTGCGGCATGACCAGGATCTGGGTAAACTGCTCCATCAGGCCGCGGCCGGGGATGCTGCAGGCGACCATGGCCAGAGTCACGATGACGGCCAGCTCGGGGCCGGCCAGGGGCAGACGGCGGCGCCAGCGCGCCAGGAGGGGATTGAGGCCGGCGACGACGAGGAAGAGGGTCCCCATGACGATGACCGGCAGGAGGTGGCCGCTGTTGAAGCTCTCCAGGTCGAGGAGGCGGTCGTTGATGTAGCCCGCCACGGCGATGAAGAGGGCGCAGACAACGCCAAGGGTGACAGCACGCCAGGTCATGAATGCCGGCCTTCCTGGTTCGGGTGGCAGCGCCATGCTCGCCGTGACGCTGGTCGGCCCGCTGGCCGCCGCCCATGCCGGCTCGCTGCCGGCATGGCTCGGCCGCGGGAATGGGCAGTCCCGCCACACGGAAGGCGTAACCTACCCCGCCGCCATGGGCTTTCAACGGCAGACGAGCGGTGCGCAGGGCCGATCGGCGAGCGCGCCAGTGCGCGCCCTGTCACCCTGAACGGTGGCCAGAACCGGACGTTGCCGCTGCCCCGCCGGACGAATTGCGCCCGCGCCGACGCGAACCGCCGACCCGCGCCATCGACGCGGCGGCAGTCAGGCGCTAAGGTGAGGACGCGCCACGAGTGTGCCGTTCAGGAGGACCGTCGCGATGTTCATCGACAGCCATGCCCATGCCTACCGCCGGCCGCCGCCGATCTACGGGATGTGCCGACCCGACCAGGTCATCGAACGCTACGACCAGGCCGGCATCACCAAGGGCGCCCTCCTGCCCGTGGTCAACCCCGAGATCTACCTGCCTCAGGCCAACGAGGACATCCTCGAGATGGTCGAGCAACACCCGGACCGCTTCTTCGCCTTCTGCAATGTCGACCCGCGCGCCATGACCAACTCGGTCGATGCGCCCCTGTGGAAGGTCCTCGCACACTACCGCGACCAGGGCTGCCGCGGCGTCGGCGAGATCATGCCGAACGTGCCCATGCGCGACCCGATGGTCCAGAACCTCTTCAAGAACGCCCAGGAGGTCGGCCTGCCGGTGACCTTCGACGGCTCCGACCAGGTCGGCGGTGACTTCGGTCTCTACGACGACCCCGGCCTGCCGCAGCTCGAGCACAGCCTGCAGCGCTTCCCGAAGCTGGTCTTTATCGCGCACGGCCCGGTGTTCTGGAGCGAGATCGCGCCGCTGGCGACGCCGGCCGAGCGCAAGCCGCCCTTCTTCCCGACCGGCGGGCAGACGCCCTGGCCGCGCTCGAACGGCCCGATCGACCGCGAGGGCGTGGTCCCCACACTCTTCCGGCGCTATGGGAATCTCTACGGCGAGCTCTCCGATGCGGCACAGCCCCTGCGCCGCGACCCCGAGTACGGCGCCCGCATCCTCACCGAGTTCCAGGACCGGCTCCTCTTCGGCACCGACCTCTGCGGCGTCGGGCAGGTCTTCTCCACGCGCAACCTCCTCCTGGAGTGGCGCCAGGAAGGCCGCATCAGCGAGGCGGTCTTCGCCAAGATCGCCCGCGAGAACGCCACCAAGCTCTTCCATCTTGACTGAGGCGGTGGCCGCGGCCAGCCGCGGCAGACCAGGGGCGGGCAGATCTGACGGATCCGACGGATCAGTCGGATCCGTCGGATCGGTCGGAGCATCGTTCCTCCCGCGGCCGGCCGCAACGCCGGCCGCGGCCCCCACAAGGAGCGCCATCATGGCAGAAGCGGTCAGCCTCTACGACGTCGGCATGCACACGGTGGACATCACGCCGCCGGTGGGGATCAAGCTCAGCGGCTTCGCGGCGCGCACGGAGCCCTCGACGGGGGTCTACCACGCGCTCACGGCCACGGCCGTGGCCATCTCCGACGGCCGCACCCCCCTGCTCCTGGTCATGGCCGATCTCCTCGGCTTCTACGACCAGGCCGAACGCGTGCGCGGCCTGGTCACCGCGGCCACCGGCCTGCCCGCGGCGCAGATCGCGCTCCTGGGCAGCCATACGCACTGCGGCCCCAGCCTGCGCCAGCGCGACATACCACGCTTTGGGCCCCTCGACGAGGCCTACCTGAAACGCGCCTTCGGGTCGATCGCCGCGGCCGCCGCGGCCGCCTGGAAGGAGCGCGCGCCGGCACGACTGCGCTTCGGCAACGGCCGCTGCACCTTCGGCACCTGCCGCCGCAAGCCCGACCCGGCGCGACCGGGACGAGTCCAGCGCGGCATGCTGCCCTACCCGGAAGGCCCGCATGACCACGACGTCCCCGTGCTGGCCATCGACAGCCCCGACGGTACCCTTCGCGGCGTGCTCTTCAGCTACGCCTCACATCCGACCAGCCGTGGCGGCCTGGAGATCGGCACGGACTACCCCGGCTTCGCCCGCGACCGCCTGGCGGCCCTGTATCCCGGCGTCACGACCGGCTTCATCCAGGGCTGCGGTGCCGACCAGAAGCCGCGCCCGCCGGAGGGCGCCGTGGGAGTCTTCGGCGCGCGCAACGTGGCGCAGGTCCAGGAGATCGGTGACGAACTCGGCGACGCGGTGGCCGCGGTGCTGTCGGGCGGCGCCATGCGGGCGGTGACCGGCCCGATCGGCGTCCGGCAGCTCGCCCTCGAGCTGCGGACCGAACCCTTGGATGAAGCCGAGGTTGCGGCAGCCCTGCAGGGCGATGAGCCCTACATGGCCGCCTGGGCTCGCGACATGCGTGCAACGATCGACCAGGGCCGCAGCCCGGAACGCCGGGTACCCTTCGAGGTCCAGGCGGTGTCGTTCGGCCGCAGCCTGGCATTGGTGACCCTGGCAGCGGAGCCGACCGTCGAGCACGGCCTGCGCTTCAAACGCGAGCTACGCCAGGGCTTCGATGACGTCCTCGTCGCCGGCTATGCCAATGGCGTCATCGGCTACATCCCGGTGCGCCGCCAGATCCCCGAGGGCGGCTACGAGGTGGACTGGGCCAACCGCTTCCACGGCCGCCCCGGCGCCTTCGTCGCCGACACCGAAGACCAGATCCACGGCGCCGTGCACAAGGCCTTCGGATTGGCCTGACGGCGGCGGTCTGTCCTCTACCGATAGCGGGGCCGCCCGATCGGGTAGGATCGGACGGCCCCGGACAGTCTGGCAGGACCGATCGCGTCGTGGTGCGGTTGTGGAGTCCGGGGTCAGAGTGACGCATTCACGCGGATAGTGTGCGCCGCGGCTTCAGCCCGGCGCAGCCCCCGATGTTGCCGCGGCCTAACCTGACCTATTCACGCGCCGCGCGGCGGCTCTTGAACAGGTCACCCTTCGGGCTTCGACGCGAGGCACTCGCGGCCTCTTGCTCAGGGTTAGCCTTGAGCAAGCGGCGCGTAGCGACGCGCGTCGAAACTTGCGCCGCATCGTAGTGCGGCGCAAGTGGATTGTGAGCGAAGCATCCGCGCTTCGCGAATAATCCAGGCTAAAGGCACGCGTCCGGCTCGTATGAAACATCGCGTCGTTACGTGCGGCGTTCTGTCGCAGACTTTCAGCCTGCGGCGAGCTATGTCCGGTTTCCCAGGGCGTTGCCCTGGGCTGATGAATGATGCCCTTTCAGGGCGCCGGAACGGAGGCCGGCGGGCAGGGGGCGGGAGCGATGTTTCGCCGTGTTCTATCCGGCGTTCTGCGCCGGTGACCCGGCTGTAGTGGCGGCTGTGTCAGCCGCTCCGTCGGGCGCCGCCTTGTAGCGGCGGCTGCGTCTCAGCCGCTCTCCCGGGCGCCGCTCTCCGGCGCCCGGTAGGTCCACGGACGGCGCCGTGGACCTACCTGCTGCGCCGGCGGGGCGGAGGTGGGCGCCACGATGCGCCATGACCTTGCGTCTCTGGCAAGGTCCTCACCACCGCACCTCGCCGGTCGCAAACGCCCAACGCTGAACGCTGAACGCCCAACGTCCAGCGCTCAACGTCGGAGGGGAGGATCGTCCGAGGCACAATGCAGGATTCCGCAGGCGGCAAGGCCCAGTCCGTGCCCGTCCGTGCGGGTCTGTGCCCGTCCGTGTCCCGAGCCTCAGAGCCGCGTCCCCGCGGCCCTGCCGCCTCAGACCTTGAAGGCGACCAGGGCTTCCGGTGCGATGACGCGGAAGGTGAACGACTCGGTGAAGTACAGCGAGACGCCCTTGGTGTCGTGGTTGAGGTAGCCGATGGCCAGGTCCTGGCCGACGGTCAGCTCGAGGTCGCCGCCGCGGCGCGATACCAGGAGGCCGCCCTTGACGGCCTCGGAGAAGACGACCGGCCCGCCGATCTGGCTCTCGATGACGGCCTTGAGCGTGCCGCCCTCGACGGTGCGCACGAGCAGCTTCCAGAGCTTCGGGCTGGCCACCAGGGCGCACGGCCCGCCGATGCCGCGCCGCAGCAGGGCCACCTGGGCCTCGCCGATGGCGTCGATGCAGCCCGTCGGGTCCATCGGAATCGCCAGGGGCGACTCCTCCACACTGGCGTGCAGGCCGACGATGCCGGCCGGCGCGAAGCCGTTGAAGATGGCGTCCTCTTCGAACGCCGCGATCTTGCGCGCGGCGCTGACCAGGCTGTCGAGCTGGATGTCCTTGGCGCCGCGGCCGACGTTGTCGAGTTCCCACTGCTCCAGGGTGAAGATGATGCGGCTCTCGACCAGCGGCATGACGCGATGCACGCCGTAGTTGACGCCGGTGCGGTTCTTCTCCTCGGGCAGCTCGAGGCGGCCCAGGGCGACGCTGGCGCACTCGATGCCGAGCGGCCCGTTCACATCCACGAAGCGCCGGGCCGACAGGCTGGCGCTGAGGGCCTGGCGAGCCAGGGCGTCGATCTCGGCCCAGACATCGGCCGCGATCGGTGCGTATGAGCGTCTCAGAATATCCATGGCGATCCTCCTCGCTGTTGCGGTTGTCTCATGGCCTTTCGGCCGTTCAGTCCTTCAGGGCGCCGAGGCCGAGGCCGGCACCGCCGGAGCCGTCGCGGCTGCCGGCCGGATCCGCCGCCGCCGCGGGCGCCTCGGCCGAGGCCGTGCCGCGGATCTCCGCCTCGACCTCCCGAGCGCCCTCCTGGTAGAACTGCTCCTCGTCGGGAGCGAGTTCCTTCAGCAGCCGCAGGAACTCACCGGCGTGGACACGCTCTTCGTTGGCGATGTCGGTGAGGACCTCCTGCGCCAGGGTGTTGTCGGTCGACTCCGCCAACTGCATGTAGAGCTGCACCGCTTCGTACTCGGCGGCGACCATGAAGCGGATGGCACGCACCAGCTCGCTGGCGGTAAGTGGTCGGTCACTGGCCATCCCGGAGAAGGGAGAGGCAAAATCGGGCATCGTCGTCCTCCTTCTGCTGCTGCGGTCACGCCCCCATCCCGGCCGGCCGCCCCTGCGACCACCAACCTCGGGGCATTCTACCA
>JAAYZO010000610.1 GCA_012514865.1 Lentisphaerota bacterium
GCGGGGTTCGGCTGCACGGCCTGCACCCGCTGGGTTCCTCTCGCGAATTTCAGTGGCAGTTTCCTTGTCTGTCACCTCCTTTCGCGCCGGCCTTTGCCTGGCGCGACGATAGCGATCCCGATCCCGATGTGGACTCCCCCAACTCAGGACTGGGCACCCTGTCGGGACCTGTTCTATAGGTTTCTATGCACCCTGCAGGCGAGATGAACCCAAGTCCCGCCCAGCCGACAAACCTGTCATGCACCCGGACGATCCGCGCGGTTGACGGGCATCGCAGGGCGCCGCATAGTAGCCCCGTAGCGGCCCACCGTGGATGCCCGTTCCGGCGACGGCCCGCTGGCCTCGAAGCAGGGTGGCAGCGCGACGATGAACAGCCGGCAACGCTTCCGTGTGCTCTATGAGGACGGCGACCTGGTGGTGGTCGACAAGGCCCCCGGGGTGCTGACCGTGCCGACGGCCCGGGGCGAGCGCAACACCCTGGTGCAGATGCTCCGTCAGCACCTCGGCCGCGGCCGCCGTCAGCCGCCGTGGCTGGAGGTCGTCCACCGCCTCGACCGCGAGGTCTCGGGCGTCCTGGTCTTCGCCCGCTCCCAGGCCGCCGCCGAGCGCCTGCGCGCCGACTTCGCCGCTCATCGCCCGGAACGCGAGTACGTCGCCATCGTCGCCGGCAGCCTCGACAGCTCCGGCGGGACCTTCGCCAGCCGCATGCTCACCGGCCGGAGCCTGCAGCGCTACTCGGGCGCCGCCGACGGCCCCGGCGAGGACGCGGTCACGCACTACGCCGTGAGCGCGCACGTGGGCGGCGCCAGCCTGGTGGCCGTCCGCCTGGAGACCGGCCGTCGCAACCAGATCCGCGTCCACTTCGCCGAAGCCGGCCACCCGATCCTCGGCGAACAGCGCTACCGCCCGGAGGCGGCACAGCACCACCTCTGGCGCGCCCGACGGCTGGCCCTGCACGCCCGCCTGCTCGCCTTCACCCATCCGGTGACCGGGGCCAGCCTGCGCTTCGAGTCGCCCCTGCCGCCGGAGTTCGAGGCCTTCCTGCGCCAGGCTGCCGCCCGACACACCCCCGCCACCCGCCCCGCCGACCGCGCCCCCGCCACCCCGGCACGGCCGCGGCAGGCGCCCAGCTCGGCCCGCCCGAAGCCCCCGACCGACCCGACGCGCCAACGCCGCCGGCCGCCCCCAGGCGCCGGCAGGAAGAGGCCGCGGTAGCACCGCGGGCACGCGGGGTCACCACGCCAACGGCGCATCAGGCCCCCGTCGACGCGGTGGAACCGCGCCGGGCCTCCGGATCGCCACGCGCCTCAGCCCACCGGGGCACTTCCGGGCCGTCACGACGACGACCCCGGCGGGCGGGCGGCATCGATGACGAACTCGAGCGCCGCGGTGGTATCGGCGTAGTCGGTGCTGTGGGCCCCGTCGGGGCGGTCGATCAGGAGTACCGGCCGGCCCAGGGCGCGCAGGACGGCCGCCAGGCGACGGACGCTGTCCGGCGGCACGACGCGGTCCTGGCCGCCGACGGTCATGGCCACCGGCATGGTCAGCCGCTCCGGCCAGTACTCGGCGCTGCGGCGCTTATACTCCGACGGCACCGCGGCCTTGCCGCCGCCGAACGATGCCGCGATGGCCTCCGGGAAGCCGCCGAATTCGAGGAGGTTGCCGGTGCCGTTCTGGCTCGAGACGCCGTCGACGAGATCGGGATGCATGGCGGCGAAGGCGAGGGCGGAGGTGCCGCCCATGGAGCCGCCGACCAGGAAGACGCGGTCCAGGCGGTGCGCCTCGCGCAGGTCTCCGATGATCTGCACGAGGTCGGCCTCGGCAGCGGGGCCCATCCACGAGGTCGGCGCGCGGTAGTCCGGCGCCACGAAGAGCATGCCGCGACGCGCCGCGACATCGCGCGCCGCGCGGCACTCGTCACGGCCGTCAAGAGCGTACTGCCGACGGTCCGAGCCATGGCCATGCAGGGCGATCAGGACATCGAGCCGACGGCCGGCCGCAGCGCCCGCCGGCCGACGCTCCAGCCAGGCCTGACGACTGCCATCCCACGTCGCCGTGAACCACACCTCGACCGGCTCGCACAGCATGGGAGTGTCCTCCGTACCACCCTGGCGCCGGCACCGCCGGCACGGTTCCTGCCTGGATTACCCGCGATGCGCGGATGCGCCATGGCTCCTACTCTAGACCGGATCCTCCGCAAAGCCCAGCCCGGCGCCCGCGGGCGCCGGGAATCTGGCTGAGGTGGGCGCCACGAGCCGAGTGGCGCTCCCACGGGCGCTGCCGCCGCCTTGGCCATCGCGCCGAGTCGCGCTACGGTAGCAGCGTCAACTCACCCGCCGGCCCGACGTGCGCCGGGAAA
>JAAYZO010000611.1 GCA_012514865.1 Lentisphaerota bacterium
CACGGATAGAAGGTGGTCCGACCATCCGGCCGGAGCCTCAAAGGAACCCGCCCCCGAGAATCTGGCCCCAAGCTCTGAACGCAGGGCACGGGAGCCTTCAGACTGAGGAGCAGGGAAGGCAAGAGAAGAGAAAAGCAGCGCAGCACCTTGACGGCCCACATAGAAAGGGCGAGTGGCCACAGACGCGAACGCGTCCACGAGCCGCGACGGCGGATCGGCGAGGCCGCGTCAGCTCAAGCGGCCGGTTCGGCGGCAGCAGCCCCGGCCGCGCCGGTGAGCCCGGCCGCGGGACGGGCCGCGCGCGGCACGGTGACCAGCGCCAGCGCTCCGATGAGGGCCCAGAGGGCGATCACCAGCGACAGCGCCACCGGTATGGACCCGGCCTTCTCGGGCGGCGCGGCCTGGAAGGCGCTGAGGAAGATGGCCGTGGTCTTGTCACGGGTGCCCAGGCCGCCGGGGGTGACCGGTATCGCCGCGACAGCATTGGCCACCGAGGCGGTGATGACGTAGTGCGAGGGCCGCAGGGCGTGCTCGCCCAGGGCCCGCCCGAGGGCCCAGAGGTTGACCGCCAGCAGGCCGTGGACGGCGATGGCCATCAGCATCGCCCTGGCTATGGCCAGGCGGTTGCCGCGGAAGAGCTCCAGGGCGCTGACCAGGCGGCCGATGAGAGCCGTCAGCGCCGGCGGCAGCACCCGCGCGCCCCAGGCCACCAGCGCCGCGATCCACGGATGCCGCACCAGGGCCGCCCGGCACTCGACCAGCCCGACGCCGATCACGCCGGCAAGGCTCCCCAGGCCGACGGTCACCGCGGCCATCTGCAGGGGCCGGCACTCGGGGCCGAGCCGCAGCAGCATCGGCAACGCCGCCAGGACCGACACCGAGGCCACCACGAAAAGGCCGAGCATGCCGATGATGCGGTCCACCAGGATGGTCAGAACCCCCTCGGCACGACGGGCGCCGCTCCACTGTGACAGGTAGCCCATCTTGACCAGATCGCCGCTGACCGCGCCCGGTATGGCCAGGTTGAAGAAGACCCCGATCAGGGTCAGACGCGACAGGCTCCACAGGGGCACGCGGATGCCCTGCACCGCCAGCAGGAGCCGCCAGCGCACCACGGTGATCAGGATGACGACGCCGTAGAGGACGACGCTGAGGAGGAGCATCCCGGGGTGAGCGGCGGCGAGGTCCGCCCAGAGATTCGAGCCGGTACTGCGCAGGGTCAGCAGGAGCAGCCCGGCGGCGAGGAAGAGCCCGGCGGCCGCGGCCGGCCGGAGGGCCATCGCGACCGCCGTCGCGAGGAGAAGGCACCCCATCGACAGCACCCGCGCCACCGGCGACCAGGTGCGCCAGACCGCCGCGGCCGCACCCGGCCGGCAGAGACTCGTCAGCGCCGCGCGCCAGTCGCCGTGCACCACGCCGTCGCCCAGGACGCCCGGCGTCGCGCCCTCCGGGAGGCCCCCGACCAGATTCATGGCGGTATTGAGGAGGACCATCACCGCGAGAATCCGCGCCGCCATGACCAGCATGGCCAGCCAGGGGCGCCGGGGGGCGCCCTGCGGGGTGTCGTCGGGGTGGTCCGGGTGGTCGGTCATAGCGGTCTCGCCGGGGGCCTCTCAGCCCGCGTAGCCTCCGGGAAAGCGGCAGCGCCAGCGCCAGGCCGAGTCGACGATGCGCTCGAGGTCGTCGTAGGCCGGCTGCCACCCGAGCACCCGCCGCGCCGCCTGGGAGTCACTGAC
>JAAYZO010000612.1 GCA_012514865.1 Lentisphaerota bacterium
AAGACGGCGGCGAGGTACTGTTGCGAGGCGCGCAGCTCAGCATCGGCGGCGGCCTGGGCATCAAGGCTCTGACGGAGGTCCTCCATGGCCTGGCGCAGGTCCTGGGTGCGGGCGCGCACACGCCGGCTGAGAATCACGTTGGCATGAAGCAGGACCAGGACGCCCACGCCGACGCCGACGATCCACCGCCACCACTGCGAGAGAAGCGGCCGGAGGCGCAGAGGCGCCGAGCGCCAGCGGCGCTCGATGGCCTCGTAGTCGCGGCGAGGAATGCCGTCGAAGCCGCTCTGGACACGCTTGAGGAGATCGGGCTGACCCTGACGCACGGCGCGATGGAAGGCGCCGACGGTGAACACGAAGGCCTCGCGGAACTCGTGAGAGATCTCGTGCTTGTAGAGGTAGTGGATCGCCGGCGGGCGGTCGATGCAGAAGGCCCGGAGGCCGTCCTCCTTGGCCGCCAGGATGATCGCCTCGTAACTGGGGTAGATCCGCAGGCCATCGACGCCCTGGTTGCGAAGCCTCTCAACCGCCACGTCGCCGGCCTTGACGCCCACCGCGAAACCGCGCAGGCCCCGAACGTCGTCGATGCCCTCCAGACTGCGGTGCGTGAACACCGAGACCTCGATGCGGGCGTAGGGCTTCGTGAAGATGAAGGAGCGGGCCCGGCGGGCGCTGAAGAAGATGGTGTCGATGACGTCGCCCTGGCCCGCCTGCATGCGCCGCAAGGCCTCGCTCCAGGGCATGCCGCGTACCTCGACCGTCACGCCAGTCTGACGTTCCCACAGCGCCCACTGGTCGGAGATGATGCCCTGCAGGCGACCCGCCGAGTCCCGAAAGGAGTACGGCGGGTAGTTGTCATCGCAAAGAACGACGAGGGGCGTCGGGGGCTCCGGCGCCGCGGCCCGCGACGCCGGGATCAGGGCCAGGGCCAGGGCAAGAGCCAACGCCAGGACCAAAATCAGGAAGGACCACGACACGGCGCGACCGCCGCCGCGGAGTCGACCGGCCAGCCATGACGTCTGCAGTCTCATCCGGACAGCTCCCGGAACGCCGCCCCACGCCGCCCCGGCGCCGGCCGGCCATACAGCCGCCGGGCCCGTGCCGTCGGCAGACGCGCCGAACGCTCACCTCGACGATACGACAAGCCCGGCCTTCCGGCCGGGCCAACAATCCCATACGCTACCACGCCGCGACGCCAGAGGCAATAGCCCGCCGGAAGACCAGGGCTGTTTGAAGATCGCGGCAGCGCTCACTCGGTCACCCTGGAGGGGTGCCAGATCGTAGCCGGGGGTCGCGCGCAGCACGACCCCCGGAAACGTGAATTGCACGCCATGCACCCTGGAGGGGTGCCAGAACCGGACGTTCAAACAGCCCTGGGAAGACCAGGGCTGATCGACGCTCGCGTCAGCGCCCACCTGGCCAGCCTGAAGGGCGCCGGAACCGGACCCTCAGACAGCCCTGGCGACAGGCCTGATCACAGCGTGCGGACGCGGCCGTCGCGGGCCGAGGCGTAGGCCTTCTCCGTCAGCTCGATGGTGCGGATGGCGTTGTCAGCACCGTTGATCACCGGCGCCTCGCCCTTCAGGATGCAGTCGGCGAAGGCGGCACACTCGGCCGTGTACGGGTTGATCGGATCGAAGGGTATGGGCTGGAAGGTCCTGGCCACATCCTTGTTCTGGCTGGCGTCGTAGCCGGTGTCGCCGAGGCCGAAGATGCCCTCCATCTGTCCGCCGACGCTCTGGCCGATGGTGCCCTCGGTGAAGATGCTGCCGCGGGAGCCGTAGATCTCGAGGCGGGTGCGGCTCGACTCGTCGGGGACGCAGAAGAAGGTATCGACCGTGGCATGGCCGCCATCGGCCAGCTCCAGGAGCGTGGTGGCGGCATCCTCGCTGCGGTAGTCCTGCACGAGGTTGCCGGTGAACGCCACCACCCGGCGGACCGGTCCGGCGAAGAAGTCGATCAGGTCGTAGAGGTGCGTCGCCATGTCGATGAGCGAGCCGCCGCCGCCCTTGGCCGGATCCTGCCGCCAGGCGCCCGGAATCGGCGGGTACCAGCACGACAACTGCGCCCGGATGTACACGATCTTGCCCAGGCGGCCCGCGGCGATCAGCCGCTGAATGGCCTGATGCGCACCGTGGAACTTCATCATGTAGCCTTCCTGCAGGAAGACCCCGTGCTGACGGCAGGCGGCGACCGCCTCACGGGCCTCGGCCGCGGTCAGCGTCAGCGGCTTCTCGCAGAGGACATGCTTGCCCGCCGCGGCGCAGGCCTTGATCTGCGCCAGATGCAGGTTCGCCGGACTGGCGATGTAGACCGCCTGGATGGCCGGATCGGCAACCAGGTCCTCAACCCGGGTGTAGGCCTTGCCCACGCCAAACTCGGCGGCGATCTCGTCGATCTTCGCCACGTCCATCACGGCCTCGAGATGCACGTTCGGCGCCGCCAACATGCCCGGGATGGTCTTGCGCCGGGCAATGCCGCCGGCACCGATGACTCCGAAGGTGACTTTCGCCATGCTTTCGTCTCCTTTGCGGCTGCGATCCTGTGGGGCCTGGCAGGCAGCCCGGCCGCGGTCGAAGCCTCGCCGTCCGCGGCCGGGCGCTCACGCCTGAAATGCCGTCAGCGGGCGTAGGCCTTGATGACCTTGACCAGTGCGTCGGCAATCTGGTGCATGTCCGACTCGGTGAAGGTCGGGTAGGCGAAGCAGGTGAAGGTGCTCTTCTCGTGCCAGAGCGCATTCGGCACCTCGACGTGGGTGTAGTCCACGCTCGACGGCGTGGCATACTCGCTCGAGGTGAAGGGGAAGCCGTTCCGGCCGAAGGCGTTCTTCTTCTGGAATGCCTTCTCGGTGTGGCACTGCGGCCAGAAGACCTTCCAGCAG
>JAAYZO010000613.1 GCA_012514865.1 Lentisphaerota bacterium
CGGCCCCCCTCTTCCAGCCAGTTACCCACAGCCTCCGTCTCCGCTCCGACGAGAATGGATCATTCTCGCGGAGCCGGAGTCTATGGATAACTGAAGGAACATACCAGCGCGAGTGTCCACAGACGCGCAGGCGTCCACGAGCCGGGTCGGCGTCGACAGCACCACGACGCGATCTTTCATACGAGGCGAGACGTACGGCTCCGCCGCCGTTCTCTCGCCGGCCTCACGCGTGGCCGGTGCGCGCCCGGCGGTCCAGCTCGACCAGATCGCGGTAGGCAATGCCGCGACCCCCGAACAGGTCCAGGGCGCTGCCGACCGTGACGTCCAGACGGCCCTGGCCCAGACGGCCGACGAGGAGCACATCGTCGAGGCTGCGGACGCCGCCGGCGTAGGTGGTAGGCAAGGCGGTCCACGACGCCAGACGCCCGATCAGGGCTTCGTCCACGCCAGCCTGGCGGCCTTCGACATCGACGGCGTGCACCAGCAGCTCACTGCAGGCATCGGCCAGGCGCCCCAGGATGGCCGGGCCGAGCACGAGATGCGTCAGGGCCTGCCAGCGGTTGCAGGCAACCACATAGTCGTCGCCGCGGCGACGGCAGCTCAGGTCCACCACCAGCCGATCACGCCCGACCGCACGGCCCATCTCGGCCAGGCGCTCGAAGCTGAAGTCGTTGTCGACGAAGAGGTAGCTGGTGACAATCAGCTTCGCGGCACCGGCGTCGAGCCAGGCCGCGGCGTTCCGCGGCGTCATGCCGCCGCCGACCTGCAGCGACCCCGGGTGGATGCCCAGGGCGTCGCGGGCGCCGTCGTCATTGCCGGGTCCGAGCATGATGACATGGCCGCCCTCGAGGCCGTCGCGCCAGTAGAGGTCGGCGTAGTACGAGGGCGGCTTCGCACTCTCGAAGTTCGTCAGCGTCGCGCCCGGCTGCGCGTCACTGAGCGTGCCGCCGACGATCTGCTTGACTTTGCCGCCATGGAGGTCGATGCAGGGCCGAAAGCGCACAACTGCGTTCCTTGTAGTACAGCGTCCAACGCGCCTCGGGAGCGGCCGCGCCTGCCTCAGCGCGACTCCCACCAGGCCCGCAGTTTGCCCGCCGAGACCACCGGCGCGTCCACCACGGCGCTCCAGCGCGAGAGGTAATTCTCGACACTCGTCGCTTCGGCCCAGTAACGGTACTCGTCGGCCGCCAGGAGCGCCTCGGCATAGCAGGCGAACTCGAGATAGCCCTCGCCGCGGTTCAGGTCCAGGGGGGTCATATCACGGGTATTGAAGGCCCTGACGCACATCAGGATCTCGGCCTCCGGGTGGTACCGGAAGACCTTGGTGATATGCGGGAAGGCGGTCACGAAGCCGACGCCCTCGTCGGCGCCACGGCTGAAGCGCTCGGCGAACGCGGGCAGCGTCATGCCGCCGTGGGCCCACTCGTAGCGCTCGGGCTGGTCGCGGCCGACGATGCTCACGGCGTAGATCTTGAATCGGCTGCGGCCGTCGGCCATGGTCACGGCGAGGTGCTCGACCACGCGCGCATGGTAGGACCGGCAGGGAGTGACCTTCATCCTGTGCTCCTCGATTGACGTCGCCCGGCGAGCCGTGCCGCTCAGGTCTCCGACAGCTCCCGCAGGCGGTCGCGCAGACGCGCCGCCTCCTCGTAGCGTTCCTCGGCGATGGCCCGTGCGAGCTGCTCGCGCAGCGCCTGCAGCGGATCCGTCGGCGCCGACGCCGACGCCTTGGCGCCCGCCTCAGCCGCGCCCGGGCCGGCCTTGTCCAAGACGACCGCGGCACGATCCAGAACCGCTGAGGCCACGCCAATCGAGGCGCCACAGCGCAGGGCCAGAGCCAGAGCGTCGCTTGGACGCGCGTCGACCTTGACCTCGCCGCGGGGGCCCTCCAGGTGCAGGACCGCGTAGAAGGTCTCCTCGCGCAGATCGGTCACCTCGACACGCGTCAGAGTCACGCCCAGCTCGTTCAGGACGGCGCGGAAGAGGTCATGCGTCAACGGCCGCGGCAGCTCCACGCCGTTCAGCTCGAAGAGGATCGCCTGCGCCTCCGCACTGCCGATGGCGATCGGCAGGGTACGCTCGTCGCCTTCCGGCTGAAGCAGGACGACAAAGCCCGCCGCCGTCATCGACACACCGCGTATCGTCACCTCGATCATAGCCAGACCTCGTCTGCCGGATACCCCCGGACAGGCCGCCGGGACGGGCCGCGCCGTGCAGCCCAGGTCCAAGTCTAGTATAGCCACCCGGACGGGCCGGCGCCAGGCCCAAGGGTGACCGGATGCATGACAGGTTTGCCGGCTGGGCGGGACCTGGAGTTCATCTCGCATGCAGGTTGCAGTGACACCTATAGAACAGGACCCGACAGGGTGCCCTGTCCTAACCTGGACTATTCGCGAAGCTCGGATGCTTCGCTCACAATCCACTTGCGCCACACTGTATTGTGGCGCACGTTTCGACGCGCGTCGCGGTGCGCCGCGTGCTCAAGGTTAGCCCTGAGCAAGAGGCCGCAAGTGCCTCGCGTCGAAGCCCGAAGGGTGGCCTGTTCACGGGCCGCCGTGCGGCGCGTGAAGTGGTCAGGCTGAGTTGGGGGAGTCCAGATCGGGATCGCTATCGAAATCGCCAAGAGTGCCGTTCTGAGATGAAAGGACCGGACATCGATCCCGATCCCGATAGCGATAGCGATCCCGGTCCCGAGGAACCGGAATCCCAAGTGGAGGATCACCTCTCATTCTTCGCACCGACAGGAATGTCATGCACCCCGGCGACCGGCCAAGGCGGTTTCGGGACCCCTGCGGCATCGCGACGCGATGTCGCCCCCGAGCGTGACGGCTTCTGCGGGCACTCCCCCGGACGCCACGGGCCGCGTGCACCGGCGCGGATTCCGCACTTGAGAAAACGGCGTCAAGGGATACCGTCACCACCGTGATGCTCGCCAATGTCTCCAGCCCGTAGCACCGCCTGCAGGTTCTCAGCGAAGGCACGGATCCATGTCAACCGTCAGAACGGACAGCACACGACCCGCCCCGGCGGTGACCTACGGGGTCTCGGCCAGCCTCTTCGGCGAGATCCCGATCGCCGAGCTGGCGGAGAAGCTCTCGCGGCACGGCTGGAGGCAGCTCGAACTCGGCTTCCCGAAGAAGCCGGAGGCGGACTGGTGCCGCGACATCGCCGGGACGCGTCGGCGTCTCAGCGACGCGGGCATTGCCGTGCCCTCGGTGCACATCAGCTCGGCAGGGTGGAACCTCGCCGATCCTGACGACGCGGTCCGCCAGGCCGCGCTGGACCGCGCCCTGGCCTGCCTCGAGCCGGCGGCGGCCCTGGGGGCCTGCCTGGTCATCACCCACCACAACGCCGCCAGGGCGCCCTTCCGTGAGGACGAGCGCGCCGCCACGATCGGGCGGTCTCGGCAGGCCCTCGCCACACTCGCCGACCGGGCGCGCGCGCTCGGGCTGGGCCTGGCCGTCGAGAACCTGCCTCAGCGGCGCACGCCGCGCCCCGGCGGGCCGATCGCGGACATCCTCGAGATCATCCGCGGCCTCGGCAGCCATGTCGGGGTCTGCGTCGACGCCGGCCACAGCAACGCCAACGGCTGCAATGCCGCGGATGAAGCGCGCGCCGCAGGCACGACGCTCCTGGCGGTGCATATCCAGGACAGCGACGGCCTTGGCGAGGACCAGCACCTCCTGCCGGGTGCCGGCAGCACCGCGTGGCTGCCCTTCATCGCGGCCCTGGACGCGGTCGCGCCAGGCTGCATCCGGACCTTCGAAGTCGGTGCCAACGGCGCCGACCCCGAGGCCGTCCTCCGGGATGTGACCCGCCTCCGTGACGCCTGGTCGGCCTCCTGACGGGTCGTCCGGCGTTCACCACTGCAGGATCTGTCCGAAGCCCACCGCCGAGAGCGCCTCGAGGCGAGCCCAGCCGCCCTCCAGGGGCACCACCGTCGCGCCGATGACGACGGCCTGCGCCAGGGGCTCGGCGGCATCCGCGCGCACGACGATCGTGGCAGCCTCGCCGAGGGCGCTGCCGCTGACGCGTCCGGACCACGTGTCGCCGTTGGACAGCCTCAGCAGGGCCGTGCCCCCGATGACTCCCGCGTCCTCGGTAAGCTGCAGACGCAGCGTCCAGGTGCCATCCATGGGGGCGGGTATCGGCATGGCGATGGGCTCGCGCGCAAGGCGGGTGACGGCGGCCCCGTTCCGGATGCTGCCGGTGAGGTTCCCGCGGAGCATCCGGGCGGGGGCGTCGACGGCGAGGTCCAGCGTGAAGGCCACCGCCACCGCTCGCGCGCGGTCGTTGCCCTGCAGGGCGCCGTTGAGGACGATAGCGCCGCGGGCGCCCCTGACGCCGCCGCGGATGGGCATGGTCAGGACCGTGCCGGGGGCGACGGTGTAGCTCGCCAGGCCGCTCAGGCGGCCCTGGGCGTCGTGGATCATGCGCAGGGTCAGCGGCGCGCCGGCGACGGTGGTGGCGGTGGTCCCGGTCAGGTTCCACCAGGCGTGCCCCCGGGCGGCGCCGAGCGTGTCCACCGCGGCGACGAACTCGCCCGCGAGAGACGCCGCCGGACCGGCCGCACGGAAGTGCGCCGTCAGGACCGTATCGACCACCACGGCGCGCGCCGTGCGCGGGTTCTCGTCAGCATCAGGCGAGGCGTCATCCCAGCTCTCGAAGACCGCCCCGACGTCGGCCACCGCGGTCACCGGCTGGCTGTCCTGGCCATAGGGGATGACCTGGACCAGGGTGCCCTCGAGGTGGCCGCCCGGGGCGGTGCCGGCCACCTGGAAGGTCACCGTGACCCAGGCATCGACAAGACACTCGAGGCTCCCCGTCGAGGACCAGTTGCCCGCCGCATCGCGCTCCTGAACGTAGAGGGTGTGGACGCCCTCCGGCAGAGGTACGGTTGGCGTCCAGGCGGTCGCGGTGGTGAGGGTGCTCTCGGTCTCGAGGTCGTCGTTGTCCAGACGCCAGCGGTAGGTCCCGGCGCCGTCGAGGCCGCCGCTGCTCCAGGACCAGATGGGCATGCCGCTGTGGTCGACGGCGGGGCCGGTCACCACCGGCGCGGCCGGCGGGGTGTTGTCGAGCAGTGCCGAGACCGTCGTCACGGGGCTCGCATTGCCGGCGCGGTCGATGGCCTGGACGTGGAGGTAGTGGAGGCCATCGCCGTCGTTCTGGCTGGCGCTGGTGGTACTGTCGTACTCGCCCGTGGGGACCCCGCTCGGGTCGGTGTCGACGCGGGCGCGCCAGCGGACCTGGCTGTCGGCATCGGCAGCGCCCCAGCTCCAGGTCACCTGGCGTTGCGGCGCCGCCTGGTCGGCCAGACCCGTGACCTCAGGCGGCAGCGGGTCGACGAAGACATCGAAGAAGGCCGCGGCGGCATTGCCGGCCGCGTCGACCGCGGTCAGGCGCAGACGGTGGAGGCCGGGGTGGATCAGATTGACCGGGAGGGCCACCGCGGTGCCGGCGACGACGGCGACACCCAGTGGGCGGTCAGCCGTCTCGTCGTGCAGACGCACGGTCAGCCCGTTCTCGGCCAGGACCGCCTGCACGGTCAGCACCGCGGTGCTGGTGATGCCATCGCTCTCCGAGAGGCCGGTGTCGGGCACGACCGCCAGACCGGCAGGCAGAGCCGGCGGCGTCGTGTCGAGCCGCCAGGATACCTCGGCCGGACCGACGCCTGGATTGCCGGCGAGGTCGCGCACCGCCCCCAGGTCGACAGCGAAGACATAGGCGCCCTCGGTCGCTGCGCTCAGGCCGGAGACGCGGAAGCGCGTCGGGGCCTCCGGGACCACCGCGACCGCGGCGTCGATGAGGTCGTCACCGCCGTCACGGCGCAGGCTCAGCCCGGCGGGCGTCAGCGAGAGCGGATCGATCGCCTCCGAGAAGACCACGACCACGGCGCTGACCGGCTCGCTCGAGACGCCCGGGAAGGGCTCCGGAGTGAGGCTCACCGCCGTGGGCGCGGTGGCGTCCATGACCCAGGACAGGCTGCGCGCGCCGGCGCCGGGAGTGCCGCCGGCATCGCGAACCCCCGCCGCGTCGATGGTCACCTCGTAGAGCCCGTCGGAGGCCGTGCGCTCGGACAGCCCGTCGAGGCTGAACCGCCCGCCGCCCAGATCGCCGAGGGCCACCGGCGCGCCCCAGGGGACAGGGTTGCCATCGCGGCGCAGGGTGACATCCTCGAGGCCGAAGCTGCCCGCCTCAAGGGCCTCCGAGAAGACGACGCCGAGCGCTCCGACGGGGGTGTTCCTCACGGGCGTATCGACGCCGGTGATGGACAGCACCAACGGCGCCTCGCCCAGGGTCGTCCACGACAGCACCGCCGTGCCGCTGCCCGGGTTGCCGGCGAGGTCCGTGACGCCATCCAGAACGACCTCGAGGCGGTAGGCGCCCCCGGCCGCAGTCAGCGCCGCCAGGCCACCCAGCCGGAACACCGCCGGGGCGAGCTGCGTCAGCGTGGCAACGCCGGCGAGGAGGTCTGCCCCGCCGTCGCGGCGGAGGGCCATCGCGGCCGTGCTGAGGCTGGCAGGATCGACGGGCTCGGAGAAGGTGATGTCGAGGCTGGCGACGGGGTCGACGACCGGGTAGTCGCCGGGCGATTCGAAGGCCAGCACGGAAGGCCCGGCCTGGTCGCGCGACTGGTAGAACAGCGTGTAGGTGCCCGTCGAGCCATCGTCGAGGAGATGCAGCCGGTTCTCCAGGCGTGGCCGCAGTCCGAGGCCGAGGAAGGTCCGATCGGTCTGCCAGGCATTCTCCATAGGCAGGTCGCTGGTGGCGCCGCCCGGGTAGTGGCGCTGCACGCGCACGAGGCGGTACTCGGCACCACCGGGGTCGTCGGTGCGCAGGTAGGTCCAGCCCGGCCCCATGGCGGCCTCGAGGGTGACAACCCTGTCCCCGGCCGTCACCGGGCCGTCGTGGCTGATCCCGTCGGCCAGGCCGACCGGCAGGACGGTGCCGTCGGAGAGGTGCAGCTCGTCAGGCAGGTCGAGGTTGTCGTTGACGGCGTTCACGAGGAAGTCCGTCTTGCCGTCGTCGAGAGCGCCGTCGGCCCGGACGGTGTGGATCAGCTCGTGGATGGCGACCGACTTGATGATCGAGAGGCGGTCGTCGTTCCAGGGGTCGAGGTGCCGGAAGGTCGCCGAGTACTCGACGAAGAGCCCCTGCATCGTGGAGGTCATCCACCACCGCCCGATCTCGATGTCGCCGGGTGCGACCTCGCCGAAATCGGCGGTCAGGCCCGGCTGGAGAGCCTCCCCGGCGACTTCGGTGGCGAGGATCTGGAAGCCGATGAGGAGGCCCTTCTCGTTGTCGATGATGGCCGGCTGGGCCGACTCCAGGCGCAGGTTGCGGGCGGCGCCGGCGCCGCGGTTGCGCACCATCACCGCCAGCTCGTAGGGCACCGAGGGCTCGACGACATCATCCGTCCAGGGGTCGTCGCCCAGGACATCACGCTGGTGGTAGTAGGACAGTTCCAGCTCGGGCTGCGGGTAGACCGTGATCGGCGCCGGCGTCATGGCGGTGCTGACCACGACACCGCCATCGCGGTACTGCAGGGTGCCGCCGACGTAGTAGACCGTCGGGCCGGCCGGCGCCGCGTCCGTAGTCGGGACCAGCGTCCACACCGCCCGGGCGCTGCCGAAAGGCGGCACCTGGCCGGTGCCGTCGACCGCGCCGATGTCCGTCAGCACCGGACCGCGGAGGGCAAAGCGGTCCGTCACCGGCTGGCCGGCCGCGTCGAAGACCTGGACGCTCACCCCGACCGCCTCCAGGGTCGTGCCGACGCGGTTCTCCAGGACCAGCGTCGCCTCGAAGGCATCGCGGGTCTGGACGGCGCGCTGGTTGAGCTGCAGGCGGACGCGGGCGCAGACGCCGCCGCCGTCGAGTTCGTCGGTGAGGGCCGCCATCACCTCGACGCGGGCCGCCTCCATGGCATCGGCGAGCGAGTCATAGCCATCGGCGGCGACCTCGGCGAGCGCCTGGCTGTGGAGATCCACGCGGGTCTGCAGGCGATCCAGGGCGATGAAGTCGAGGCTGCCGCCGGCGGGGACGTCGGCGCTGCTCAGGATGCCGGCCTGCCAGTAGTCCAGGGAGCGGTTCCAGCGTGCGACGAAGCGCGTGACCATGGCCGGATCGACGCCGGCCGGGAGGATCCCGAAGGCGAGGGCGCTGCCCTCCGCGGCCGAGAGCCGTTGGCCCTCGTCCGACGTCTCGGCGGCGGCCTCGAGGAAGCGCCCGAAGAAGGCCTCCAGATCGGCGGCGCCGTCGGGGTGCAGCCAGGCGCCGTCGCCGAGGACCTCGAGGATCCAGTCGAGCTGCGACATCATCTGCAGGACACGCCGATGCAGGAGGGCCATCGCCGCGTCGTAGTCGTCGAGGCCCTTGCCGGCGGCGATGCCCTCGGAAGCAACGCCCTTGAACCACCACGACGACGGCCAGCGGAAGTTCGCCAGGTCGCAGAACTCGTCGGGCGCCGGCGGGTGGCCCGGCATGCCGTCGCAGGCGTGCTTCAGGCTGCAGTAGCAGCGCACGGCGTCGAAGACCTTCCCGGGAAAGCCGAGGTCCGCCAGGCAGCCGACGCCGGCGTAGACGCAGTTCAGGAGGTGCGAAGGCCACGTCCCGCCCGGCGGCGGTCCGCCGAGGCAACTGCCGAGCCCGGAGGCGCAGTCCAGGCCGGGTATGAAGCCGATGATGCAGTTGACCAGCTCGCCGAGGCGTTTCTGCACACACTCGTCGCAGATGCTGGTGCCCGCGGCGACCCTCCCCGACGCGGAGATGCTGCCCTCACCGCCGCCCTCGCCGCCACCGCCGATGACGCCGCCCGGGCACGACGCGCCGATGTTGGAGACGTGCCCCCCGGCGCTCCCGGAGACCGCCCACGGCCCGCAGACGAAGTGGTAGAGCACCGAGACCGGCAGCGAGCAGGGGGCGCCGTCCTTGGCGCTTTTCCCGGGCAGCGCGATACGAGTCATCGTCACCGGGACCACCAGCGAGGAGCGTGCCGGCAGGGTACCCAGGTCGGCCAGCAGCGGCGTGATTGTGTACCACGGGTGGTCACCGATGCTGAAATGGGCCCCCTGCGCCGCGATCCAGCCGTGGTTGCGCACGGTCAGGTTCACGGTGCGGCTCTGCCCGACCGCGTCGAGACCGGCCAGGTCGAGGATCGTCGGCTCGATGGTCACCACCGGCGCCGGGACATTCGTCTCGAAGATCGCTTCGATGACAACCTCGGTGACGTCTTCGACCTCCGTGGGAACGACCGTCCAGACGTAGCGGACGGTCTGCCGCGAGAGGAAGACGGTCTCCTCATTCGCCGCGGCGGCGCTGACGAAGACGACGCCGCGGTACCCGGCGTGGTCGGTGGCGCTGACCTCGATCTGGTAGTAGTCCTCGGGCAGGAGCGGGAAGACGGCGATGCCGTCGGCGTCGGTGATGGCCGTGGCGACAGGCTCGGCGCTGTAGGCGTCCTTGATGACTACGCTCGCACCCGCCAGCCGCGGCGCACCCGGGCTGTAGTAGGTATGCTCGTCGACGGCCGTCACCGTGAGCGACCCGGTGGCCTCGGAGACATGCCGGAAGGTGAACGGCACGCGGCGCTCCGGGCCATTGGCGGGAATCAGCACGATCTGCCCGCGGTACGGCCCGAGCGGCAGCGTCGCGTCGGGCTGGAGAATCAGATCGACCGGCGCCGTGCCGCCCGGCTCGACGGGACCAAAGACCGGCGCCGTGCCGAGTTTCAGCCACGGCACCGCGGGAAGGCTCACGCGGACCTCCACCGCCGCCGCCGCGCCGACGTTGCTCACCTCGAGGTGGACCGTCCGGCTCTGCCCGGCCAGCATGGCCGCGACGACCTCGGCGGGGGTCACCACGAGGTCGGGGTCGGGCTGGATGACCGCGATCGGCACGGCTACATCCGTGGCGCCGGTCTCGAGGCTGCCCAGACGCAAGGTCACGGCCGCCGCGACCGGGGGTACCGCACCGGCGCTCAGCCAGAGCGTCACGCCCGCGGCGCCCTGCCCCGGCAACGCCCCGAGCACCTCGGGTTCGATCCGTGCGTCGACGCCATCCGGGGCCTCGAGGACGGCGACCGCGACGCCGGTGACAGGCGCGTCGCCGCGGTTGCGCAGGACCATCGCCACGGCCTTGGCGGCCTCGCCGACCACCACCGTCGGCGGCGGCGTCAGGGCATCCAGAGCGAGTCCGACCAGGTCGAAGGCGTCCTGGATCGGCGCCTGGCTCTGGCCGGGGTGGCAGGCCCCCACGGTGTAGTGGCCGCCCTCGTTCGCCAGGGGCCTCCAGGTGGTCTGGAACTCGCCCTGGTCATCGGTGAGGGCCGAGATGACGCGGGTGAAGCCGCGGACGGCGATGTGGAGGCTGACCAGGACACGCGCCGCCGGCTGGCCGCTGCCGAAGAGCCAGGCGCGGCCGCTCAGCGGCACGGGCGTGCCGAGGCCCGCCACGTCAAGGCCCGCGCTGACCGTCGCCGCGTAGGCCGACTCGACCTGCAGAGGCACTGCCGCAGTGCCGACGTTGTTCGCCTCGTTAAGCTCATCGATGCGGTCGCCGACATCCGTCTGCGCCACCAGCCAGTACGTCCCCGCCGTCAGCGGCGCCCGCACGGTCAGGGTGCGCTCGAAGACCGCGTCGCCCGGCGGTGCCGGCAGCGGCCCGGGCACCGCCACCGTGCTCAGGAGCAGGTCGTCGCCCAGAGCCGCGTCGGCAGACAGCAGCAGGCGGTCCTCCCAGCCGGACGGGGCCGCCGCCGCAGCCAGACCGCGGTTCTCACTGCGCAGGCGCACCTCGAACCATGACTCGGAGAGCACTGCAGCCGGCGCGTCGACCACCGCCACGGTGAGGTCGGGAAGACTCGGCAGAGCCAGGTCGATGGTGACACTGGCCACGACGTTGTTGCCCTCATCGGCCTCCGAGACCGCCCCGCCCGTGTCGGTGACGAGAAGCAGGGTCCACAGTCCGGCGCTGACGCTGCCGTCGAGCGGCAGGGTCACGGCCCGGGTGGCGAGGTAGGCGTCGTCCGGGTCGAGGCTCTCGGCGTCGGGCGTGAAGATCCCCAGGGCGTAGTCCTCCGTGGGGCTGAGGGTGGCGTCTCGAGAGAGCCAGACCGCGTCCTGCCAGGTGACCGCCAGGGGCAGCGCACCGAGGTGGCGGACGACCCAGTCGACCACGACCGTGTCGCCGAAGGCGGCCTCGACCACCGCCGGCGTGATGCTCTCGGCAACCAGATCCGGGGGCGGCACCGCCTCGACCCGCAGCACCCCGTCGGCCGCGGCGAGGTTCGTCACCTGGTCCGGTGATTCCACCACGAGGTCGGTGTGGTCGGCCCGTACGAAGACCTGGAACTCGCCGGTGACACCGGCCGGCAGCGGCCCGGTCCAGGTGCCCGGGGCCGTGGCGCCGGGAGCGAGGGCACCCACGTGGGGCACGTCAGCGAGGACGAGGTCGTCGAGGTTGCCGACGATCGCGTCACGGGAGAGGATCAGCCGGTCGATCCACGCGTCCACCGTGCCGTCGGGCTCGCCATCGCCGGTGACGCCGAGGCCGTGGTTGGTGACGGTCCAGGTGACGGTCACGGCATCGCCGACCCAGGCGTGACTCGGGGCAATGACGTCCGCCGCACCGAGATCGGCGTACTGGACGGGCGGCACGGGCTCCGGCGTCACCGTCGCGGTCGTCACCGCCGGGTCTTCGCCCAGCGAGAGATTCACCGCGGTCACGGCGGTGTGGTAGAGGACGCCATTGGTCAGGCCGGTGAGGTCGATGCGCGTCGCGGTGGTGGTGGCGACGGGCGTCCTGCCGTCGACTGAGGTGAACGGCGCCGTGTCGAGGTAGACCGCGTAGTGCCGCAGCAGACCCGCCGGCGCCACCGGGTCCCAGACCAGGCGGGCCAGGCCGTCATAGCCGCGGGTGCGCAGGCCGGCCGGGTTCGCCAGCCAGGTCGCGCCGAGCACCGAGACGCCGTCGGTCTCGTGGTCGATGCGGTCGACCGTCGTGATCCGGAAGGTGTACCCATGCGCCGGCGCCAGGCCGCCGATCTCGTGACTCGTGGCGGCAGAGGGCAGGACCACCGCCTCACTGGCCTCGCCGACGTAGACGCGGTAGTGGTCGAGGAAGACCTCCGCATTCTCGGGCGGCAGCCAGGTGAAGCGGAGGCGGTCCGCGAAGCTCTCCGCCGCGAGGTGGCGGACCTCGCCCAGGGCGCTCACCGAGGCCAGCGCCGAGATCGCGCGCACCGTCGGGTTCCACTGCCCCAGGGCGTCCTCGGCCACCACCGCAACGTAGTGGATAGCGTCGCCGGTGAGGCCGGTCACCGTGAACGACAAGGCCCCGGCCGGCGCGAGCTGATGCGTCGCCATGGCTCCGACGTCGTCAAAATAGGCCGGCGCCGCATAGACCCGGTAGCGCACGACGTCGCGCTGGGCCGTCTCGTTGTACTCAGGCCAGGCCAGGTCGATGGCGCCGTAGGCGCGGGTCGAGGTCACCGCGGTGAAGCCGCTGTCAACGCCAGTCACCGGCGACGGCACAGCGTCATCGGGCACAACGCAGGAGACCTCGCGCGAGACCGCCTCCGGAAAGGCGGGCATCTCGCTGCCGCCGACGTGCAGTGAGACCTCGCGCGAGACCACCTCGGGGAAGAGCACATAGGCGGCCGAGTAGCGCACGGCCGGATCGAAGTTCCCGAGGGCATCCACCGCCACCACCGCAAAGCAGTGATCCTGGCCCGGCGGCAGGCCGGTCAACGTCAGCCGCCGTGACTCCGCCGGCACACTCAGGTACGGCGTCATGCCGGCGACGTCGTCGAAGCCGCTGCCCGCGAGGTAGATGTCGTAGCGTACGACATCGCGTTCACGGGCCTCGTTGTACGCATCCCAGTCGAGGGCCACAGCCGAGCCATCCGGACTGGCCGCCAGAATCAGCTCCGTGACTGCCGCCGGCGGCGCCGCGTCGGCCACGACCAGGCTGCTCTCGCGACTGACGCCCTGGCGACTCACGAACGGATCGCCGGCGGCCACCGCCATGCCGACCTCACGCGACGCGACCTCGCGGCTGATCGGGTACGACGCCGCGTAGCGCACCGCGGCCAGGGACTGCCCCAGGGCATCGACCGCCACCACCGCGAAGGCGTGGTCACGCCATGGCGCCAGGCCGTCGACGACCCACTGGCAGGTCTCGGCGGACACGACCGCCGCCGGCGTCAGGCCGGTGACCGAGTCGAAAGGCGCATCCGCGACGTAGATCTCGTAGCGGACGACGTCGCGCTGCAGAATCTCGTTGTAGCCGCACCAGTCCAGCAGGGCGGTGGCGCCCGTCGGGTCGGTCGTCACCACGAGGGGCGTGACCATCTCCGGCGGCGCGGCCGTGGCGACACACAGGGCGACCTCGCGCGAGACCACCTCTGGCATCAGCGGCCCCGGCGGCACGCCGCCGATGAGGACGGTCACCTCGCGCGAAGCGACCTCACGCACGGGCGGCACCTGCACCCCCCCGACCAGAACCCCGACCTCGCGTGAACAGACCTCGCGGAACAGCACCGCCACCTGCGCCGACAGACCGACAGCCAGCAGCAGGAACGCGACTGCGAGGCGCACGCACCGCACCGCCGCCGCGGCGGGCCGCGCCGCCCTGCCCCGCGGCCGCGGCCGCGTCGACACCAGGCGGCCGCCGGCCACCGGGCCGGACACGGCCGTCATGTCGGATCTGGCGTTGTGCCGCCTGGCCATGGCCAGGGCCTCCTTGCCACAAACGGGCCACGCCGGAGGATCAGGGCCGGATGACGTGGGCCTGCAGGCCCGAGTAGCCGACCGGCGCCGGCACGACGACGGTCCAGTGGATGACCAGCGGGTCGGCGCTGACCACCTCGTGGCTGCTGGCCTGGACCCGCACGTAGCTGGCATTCGAACGCGGCGTCGCGCGCACGAAGACCTGGGCCGCCTCCTCGACGTGGGTGGTCTCGACGATCACTGTGGTCGTCGCCGCCTGCGCGATCGTGACGTCCGGCAGGGCCGCGCCGAACGCCGCGCGCGGGTCGTCCGGCACCGCCTCGCCGCCGATGGAGACAATGCGCACCCGCGGGGCGTCGTCGGGCGGCCAGAGCAGCGGCGTGGCGCCGTCAGCCAGCGCCACCACACTGGGGTCCGGAGTGACCTGCAGCACGCTCGTGTTGGTCACCCGCTCGATGCGGATGCGCCCCAGGCCGCCGGGATTGCCGACGGTGCCGCCGATGGCCTGGACCACACCCGTGCCCGCCAGAGTATCCGCAACCAGACGAATGCCGCCGCCGCTGCCGTTGCCGCCGATAGCGTTGTACCCCGGGTTGGCGCTGTTGCCGCCGTTGGCGCTGATCGTACCCGTCAGCGTCAGCGTGCCGCCGCAGGCCACCAGTATGGCCCCGCCGCCGGCGCCGCCGGGCTGGGAGTTATCGATGTCACCGCCGCCGCCGGAGCCGCCCAGGAGGGGTATCAGGGAGGGATTCCCGTAGGCCGGCCCAGGCCCACCGCCAACCCCGACACTGCCATAGCTGCCGCCGCTGCTGGTATTCCCCGTCGCCGCACCGCCGCCAGGTCCGAAGCCGCCGCTGCCCGCCACGCCCGAGGTGAAGTACGCCATGCCGCCGCGGAAGCCACCCGGGCCCGGCTCGGCCAGACCCGGCGTCGCGACGTAGTTGCCGCCCTTGACGCTAAGCGTGCCGGCGATGACCACGTCGCCGCTGACCAGCCACACCACCGGGGCTCGGCTCGGGTGGTTGGTGAAGCTCAGCGTCGCACCCGAGGCGATGGTCACGGCGCTGTACTTGAACACGACCGCCCATCTCGAGGCGTCGTAGATGCCGCGGCCGGCCTGGGCGCTGTTGTCCGCGTCCCAGGCGCCGTCCACCGCCTGCCCGAGGTCAATGACGGTGTTGGTGGCAATGAACAGTTCGCCGTCGGAACCATCCGAGGGGATGCTCAGGGCCGCGAGCGCCGGCCAGGCGAGAAGCCACCCGGCCAGCAGACTGAACCACGGGAACCGCCGGCAACGACCTCTGGCAACACAGACCATGGACGTACGCATCGCAGTGCCCTCCTGTACCGGCGGCTCCGGAAACCCGGCCGACCTGTGGTCAGAGACGTCACCCCGAAAAACCTACGGAGCCACACTAACAGATACCACGCGCGGCGCCATCAATCAACTGGTCAGACGGAAACAGCAGGGATGTTTGAAAGTCCGGTTCTGGCACCCCTCCAGGGTGCATGGCGTGCAATCCGCGTTTCCGGGGGTCGGGCTGCGCGCGACCCCCGGCTACGATCTGGCACCCCTCCAGGGTGACCGAGTGAG
>JAAYZO010000614.1 GCA_012514865.1 Lentisphaerota bacterium
CGGCTGCGGCGGCTGCGGCGGCTCCGGCGGCTCCGGCGGAGCCGCTTCCCCTGGGAGCGCCGAGCGTCGGCTCGGCTCTGGGCGGGCGCCGTGGGCGGCGCCTGGGCGGCTGCGGCGGCTGCGGCGCAGCCGGTTTTCCTGGGAGCGCCGAGCGTCGGCTCGGCTCTGGGCGGGCGCCGTGGACGGCGCCCCAGGGAGCCACGGCCGGCGGCTGGGCGGACCGCCTTAATTAAGGTTAAAGGTGACGCCCGCCGGGCGTCGCGTGACGCACTCGGCGGGCGTGGTGGCAGCGCCCGGCGGGGCAGAGCCGGGCGATGGGCCTGCGGGCAGGCTCAGTCGACCAGGAAGAAGCGCGCCTTGGTGGCCTTGCAGACCTCGCAGGTGTCCGGGGCGTCGCCGTAGACGGTGTTGCCGCAGACGTCGCAGACGTAGACGGCGGTGGCAGGGAGGTCCTTGCCGCCCTTGACCGCGGCCATGGCGCCGCTGTAGAGGTTGTAGTGGACCTCTTCGACGACGAGGGCATTGCGGAAGCTGACCTCGGCGCGCTTGTCGCCCTCGGCCTTGGCCTCGTCAAGGAACTTCGGGTACATCTTCTGGAACTCGAAGCCCTCGCCCTCGATGGCGGCGGCGAGGTTGGCGACCGTGTCCTTGACGCCGTTCAGGGCGCGGAGGTGGGCATGGGCGTGGACGGTCTCGGCAGCCGCCGCGGCCCGGAACAGCTTGGCCACCTGCGGGTAGCCATCCTGGTCGGCCTTCCTGGCGAAGGCGAGGTACTTGCGGTTGGCCTGGCTCTCGCCAGCGAAGGCTTCCTGGAGGTTCGCAGCCGTGCTCATCGTGTCACTCTCCTGATCGTTGTCTCTGTGCTGTCACCACGTCGTGCCGCCGGGCGGCACCTCGCCACGAGGGCGCACCGGCACAAAGGACACCATGCGTGTAACCATAACCGACGTGTGCTGAAAAACCAGCTGTTTTGGCGGCTGAACAGGGCCATTGGGGCGTCCGGTTCTGGCACCCCTTCAGCGTTTTGAGCCGCCGAAGATGCCGCCGAGGAGGCCGCGGAGGATCTGCCGGCCGATCTGGCTGCCGACGGTGCGCGCCGTCTGTTTGGCCATGGTCTCGACCATACCCTGCCGGCGTTTGGTGCCCCAGAGCATCTCGCCGATGCGTCCGCGCGGCTTCGCCTGGGGCTCCGCGGGTGTACGCGTCGTCCGCGCGGTCGTCCGCGTGGTTCGCGGGGTGGTCTTGGGTTCGGCCGGGGCGGCGTCGGCGGGTGCCGCGGCGGCCTCGGCGCGGCGGGCGAGCATCTCGTAGGCCGAATCGCGGTTGACGGGGGTGTCGTAGCGTGTCCCCACCGGGCTGCGTGAGCGCACGGCGGCGCGTTCTTCGGGTGTGATGGCGCCCATGCGGCAGCGCGGCGGGCAGATCAGGGTGCGCTCGACCGGCATGGGCACGCCCTTCTCCTGGAGGGTCGAGACGAGGGCCTCGCCGGTGGCGAGCTGCGAAATCGCCTCGGCGACATCGAAGCGCGGGTTGCGCACGAAGGTCTCCGCGGCACTGCGGACCGCCTTCTGGTCGCGCGGCGTGTAGGCGCGCAGGGCGTGCTGGATGCGGTTGCCGAGCTGGCCGAGGATGTCCTCCGGGATGTCATCGGGGAACTGCGAGCAGAAGTAGACGCCGACGCCCTTGGAGCGGATCAGTCGGACCACCTGCTCGAGGCGCTGCAGGAGGCTGGCCGGGGCATCGTCGAAGAGCAGGTGGGCCTCGTCGAAGACGAAGACCAGCCGCGGCCGGTCCTGGTCGCCGACCTCGGGGAGGTTCTCGAAGAGCTCCGAGAGCAGCCAGAGCAGGACACTGGTGTAGAGCCGCGGCCTGAGGATGAGCCGGTCGGCGGCCAGGAGGCTGATGACGCCGCGGCCGCTGAGGTCGGTGCGCATGAGGTCATTGAGGTCGAGGGCCGGTTCGCCGAAGAAGTCGTTGCCGCCTTCGCGTTCCAGGCTCAGCAGGCTGCGCTGGATAGCGGCGATCGAGGCCGGGCTGACGAGGCCATACGCCGCCGAGATCTCGCGGCTCTGGCTCGAGACGAAGCCGAGCAGGGCGCGGAGGTCATCGAGGTCGAGGAGGAGGAGCCCCTCGTCGTCGGCGAGTTTGAAGGCGATGTCGAGGGTGCCGGTCTGGACGTCATTGAGTTCGAGGATGCGTGCCAGAAGGCTCGGGCCCATCTCGCTGACGGTGGTTCGCAGGGGGTGCCCCGCCTGGCCATGGAGGTCCCAGAAGACGACCGGGCTGGCCTCGGGGGCGTAGTCGGCGATGCCGATCTGTTCGACGCGCTGGCGGAGCTTGTCGCTGGCGGTGCCCGGCTGGGCCAGGCCGGCGATATCGCCTTTGACGTCGGCCATGAAGACCGGCACGCCCAGTCGCGAGAAGCCCTCGGCCAGGACCATCAGCGAGACGCTCTTGCCGGTGCCCGTCGCCCCGGCCACGAGGCCATGGCGGTTGGCGTAGCGAGCGAGGAGATGGACCGGCTCGTCCCCTTTGCCGATCAGGATCTGATTCACCGCGCACCTCGTGGTTGCAGCGCCTCGGCCGAGTCTGCGGGCCGCAGCGCCTGACGTTGCCCTGTCTGCGTTGTTGCCGGCCAGGCATCCCCCCGCGGTCGCCTTCCCGACCGTGCGGCCTGGCCGGCCGCCGCTCGTGCTCGTATGGGAGATCGCGATCTGAAGCAATCTCTCGCTATGCACCATCCGGTGCACCACACCAATCGTTTCCCGGGCGACGTCCACGTCGCCCGGGAGGTCCACGGGCGGCGCCGTGGACCCACATGCCGTGCGCCGTTGCGCCGCCGCCTCAGGGCAGGGGCCGCAGGCGCAGGACGCGTCCGGCGGCGGTGGTGGCGATGACGTCATCGCCGAAGGCCGCCAGGCCGGTGAGGCCGTCGTCGAGCCGCCGGCGGGCCCGCGGCGTGCCCCGGGCGTCCAGGGTGACGACGCTGCCGCCGGTGGTTCCCGCCAGCACCAGCGGCCCGATGGGGCCGCGGCCGGTCACGACCCACGCCACCGGCTCGCCGAGGTCGGTCCGCCAGCGCGGGGCGCCCTGGCCGTCGAAGCAGTAGACGTAGTGGCTGAGGCTGCCGGCGAGGGCCTCGTCGCGGCCGTCGCCATCGAGGTCGGCGGTGGCGACGCAGCGGACCTCGTCGCCGGTGACGCAGGCCAGCCGGCGCTGGCCGCGGGCGTCGAAGAGGTAGACGCCGCTGTCGCCGCTGCCGCAGACGACGCCGCGGGTGCCATCGCCGTCGAAGGCGCCGGTGGCGATGCTGAAGCAGATCGGCCCGAAGGACGCGGCCCAGCGGCGGGTGCCGTCGGGATTCAGGACCGACATCGAGTAGTAGTGCGTGCCGCAGAGGACCTCGGCCTTGCCATCGCCGTCGAGGTCGGCCACGGCGCCCGAGCGTGACGGATGCACGGCCTCGTAGTTCCAGAGTTCCTCGCCGTCGGCGCGGTAGGCATAGAAGCGCCAGTTGTTACCGCCGGCGATGATCTCGGGGCGGCCATCGCCGTCGAGGTCGCCAGCGCGCACCAGGTTGACGTACGGCGGGGTTCGGTAGTACTGCAGCTCGCGCTCCCAGCGCGGCGCGCCCTCGGCGTCGAGGAGGGCCACGCGGTGGTCCTGGCGGGCCAGGGCGAGTTCGTCACGGCCATCGCCGTCGACATCCACCGCGACCAGGTCGTTGAGCTGCGCCGGGAAGCGCCGGGTCCAGCGCACGGCGCCATCGCTGTTCAGGGCCACCAGGTCGCCCTCGCCGGTGGTCAGCATCACGGCCGGGTCGCCGGCGGTGTCGAGGCGGGCCGGTGTGATGCTGGTGAAGCGGTAGGCGCCGGTGGCGTCGAGGCCGTCGGGCAGGCGTCCGGCGACGAGGATCTCGCCGAGGTAGATGGCGCTGCCGGGCCGCGGCTCGAGGACGAGGCGGAGGTCCTTGGCCCGGGCGTTGTCGAGGGCGATGTCGAAGGTCACCGGCGCCCCCCAGTCCGGGTGCTGGCCGGTCTCGGCGAGGGTGCCGAGGGTGCGGATGTCCTTCTCAAAGCCGTCGTTGCTGCCCTGGACCGTCGCGCGGGCCAGGAGGTAGGCGGTCTTGCGGCTCGAGGTCGTGGCCCACCACTGCTGCCAGGTGACGCGGGCGAGGGTCGCCTCGCGGGCCATGGCGATGGTCAGGGTCACGGCCTGGTCCGGGTCGTACATGACCGAGTCGCCGGTGCCGTCCCAGCGTCCGTCGGTGAGGGCCTCGAGGCGATTGGGGACATCGCTGAAGACATTGACGGCCGCCGGGGCCGGGTCGCTGTGGACGGTGGCGAAGTCGGCGACGGCGCCGGGGAGGTTGCGGTTGCCGGTCAGGAGGCTCTCCTGGGGCGTCGGGGTGATGCTCCAGACCTCGGGGAGCGCCGGCAGTGCGTCGGCCGCGGCCGCCGGGGGTGCCAGGGGCGCCAGGGGCAGGCCGGCCACGGCGTTGGCGGTGGGGACGTCGGTCAGGTCGGTGCAGCGGCTGCCGTCGGCGGTGAAGAGGACCTCGTCATCGACATCGGCGCGGCTGGCGCCGAGGAGCGAGAGCCCGGCGGGGCCGGCGACGACGACCTCGGCGTCGGTACGGAAACGCCCCTCGGCGGTGGCGATCTCGCCGGGGGTCACGCCGATGGCCACCGGGCCCTGCGGCGTCGTCACCACCACCCCGGGGAGGCCCTTGGTGAAGCGCATCGGCCAGGGCTCGCCGGGGCCTTCGGCGCTGCCGTGGAAGACGGTGGCGAAGAGGTGCGACGCGCCCTGGCGCAGGGTGCGGCTCTCGACCGCGGTCAGCGAGCGCACCACGGGTGCGGCGTGCGGGTAGCCATTCCAGTTATTGCCGAGGTCATGGTCGTCATAGAGGCTGAGGCGCGGCCCCTGGGCGACCTGGATCCAGAGGCCGGGGCCCTTCTGCGTCAGGGCCAGGCCGTCGGCCTGGAGGGCGGCCTCGCCGACGCCATGCCAGAGAAGCCGGAACTGGAAGTCGCCGGGGTCGACGGCCTCGAGGCGGTCGAGGACCACGAAGGCGCGCGCCTGTTTCAGCCAGACGACGGTGCGTTCCCAATCTGCGCCGGCGTAGGCGGCGACGCGGGTGCGGCTGTAGCCGACCGCGGCCGACTCGCCGACGCCGCACAGTTCGACGTAGGGCGGTATCTTGGCCGACTCGCCGTTGCGGATGACGAGCATGGAGTTGTGGTACTTCAGGGGCGACTTGAAGTAGTCGTTGTCGGCCAGCCAGATGCGCTCGAAGGCGGTGATGCGCGGGATGCTGTTGCCGTCGTCGTGTTTGTGGCCGCCATTGCTGAGGCCGTCGAGGAGGAGGTAGAGGGCCTCGGGGTGCATGCGTTCGCGGAAGGTGATCTTGTCGAAGCAGCTCTCCAGGGGCGGTCGTTCCGGGGCGCCCATCGACGCGTAGTGGTGCGGCTCGAGGGGCCAGGACTGCACGCCGTTGAAGCGCGTCGGCACCGGCGCCTCGCCGCGGCGCTCGAACTCGCCGGCGGTGGGGCGGAGGCGCTTGACCTGGCGTTTGAGCTGGGCGGCCCAGAGGGCATCGGCCGAGCCGGTGACGTAGGCCATGGTGTCGAGGCAGATCACCTCGCTGTTCCAGCAGGCCCAACTGCCGGTGTCGCCGTAGGGGACCTGGTAGCCGAGGTTGTCCATGTTGCCGATGCAGAAGTCGATGATGCGGCCGGCGTTGCCATTGTCAAAGACCGTCAGGTCGGGCCGGGATACCGCGTAGGTGAACATGTGGCCGTTGGTCAGCCACTGGTAGCCGTTGCAGTCCTCGTGGGGCTTGAAGTAGGTGGCCTGGCGGCGGAAGAGGGCGTCGGCGAGGCCGAGCCAGACCTTGCCCTCGAGGAGGTCGTAGTGCTGGGTGAGGTAGAGTCCGGCGGCGAGGCAGCCGAGGGCCGGGAAGGTCTGGTGGTTATGCGGGACGTGGGTGCTGCGCGCCCCGGAGGCGGCCTCGGGCACGACGGCCTCGGCGATCCAGCGGCCCATGGACGTGACGGTGCGCAGGCGGTCCTCGTCGCTGAGGGCGGGGTCGTCCTCGATGAGGTCCCAGCCGGTGATGACCTGCCGGCTGGGGAAGTCGCTGTCGAAGCCCCAGGGCCCGCCGAACTTGCGCGGGTCGGCGACGGCGCTGGCGGCGTACATATCCCAGAGCTGGACGTAGAGTGTGGCCTCGACGCTGTGGCCGGTGAAGCGGTAGCGGTCGGCGACGCGGGCCAGGACGCCGGCGATGCTGGTATGCTGGCCGCGGTCGAGGGCACTCCGGCCCTCGGCCAGGCCGGCCTGCAGGCGGTTGGCGGCGGGTTCGTCGTCGGCCCACGAGCAGACCTTGAGGAAGTCCTCGCCGTAGGCGCGTTCGAAGAGCCGGGGCAGGGCCAGGTCCGGCCCGGCGGGCTGGGCATTGATGACACCGATGAGGATGTCGACGGCGCGGTTCAGGCCGGCCTCGTCGGCAGCGCCGGCGACGATGACATTGGCGTCCTTGCCGAAGGGGTCGCTGACGGTGTGGACGAGGGCGCCGCCCTGGCCGGGGCAGACGCTGTCGACCGGTGTCATGCGGCGGGCGTAGAGCACGGCCAGGGCCGGGTTGCTGTCGACGGTGCCGAGGAGGATGGCGTGTTCGGCGGGCTGGGCGTCGTCGGGGCGGCCGGGGCGGCAGGCCGGCGCGGCGCCGGTGCGGGCGCGGATGGCCTCGGCCAGGCGCGCCGCCGCGGCGGTGCCGGCGGGGTCGGACGGGTGCAGGATGAGGCTGCGGCTCTCTCCGGCGCGGACCAGCGGGGTCTCGGGCGGGTCGACCTTGACCTGGGTGAGGTTGGACAGGGTGCCGATGGGCGGCCCCAGGCGGAGGTTGTCGAAGATCGCCTCGATGTCGGTCTCGTCCTCGTGCGTGCCGATGATCAGCTCGATGCGGTCCACGGCCGAGGCGACGCGGTCCTCGACCACGGCGGCTTCCCAGGCGAGGCCTTCCGGGCAGAGGCTGTGCTGGAAGCGGAGGGTCTGCCACTCGGCGGTCAGCGGGCTGTCCCACGTGGCGAAGCTCCAGGCCGGCTTGGACTCGCCGCGGTTGTAGGCACGCAGGTAGAAGGCCTTGGCCTCGGGGGTGCTGCTGCGGGCATCGAGGTACACGGCCGCCTGGCGCAGGTCCATGGGCTCAGGCAGGGCGACGAACACGGAGACGTAGTGGTTGCCCTCGGCTACGCCTGACCGGCAGTTCAGGCGCAGGGCGGCTGCGCCCTCGGTGGCGAGGCCCTCACCCTGGACCGGCTCCAGCTCGAAACGGGGCGACCCGGCGCCGAGGCCTCGCCGGAGGCCGTCGGTGCTGTCGAAGGAGAAGAGCACCGCCTCGGCGGCTGAGGCCGCCAGGGCGCCGGCCAGGCACAGGGTCACGAGGATCTTTCGCACCGTTGTCTCTCCTGATCAGCGGGGCCGAGCCGCGACAGCCCGACGACCCGCGTCTACAGTATGCACAGCCGATCCCGTCAGCAGGGCTCCAGCCCGTGCCGGAGCGGCACCCGTGCAGCGATTCCGGACCGCCTGGAACCATGATACAGAAGTGCCCACACTGCAAACGCGATGTCGTCTTCAGCCGGCAGATCTGTCCGGCCTGCGGGCACGCCTCGCCGGAGCAGGCGCGCGGCGAGGCGACCTACATGGGCGAGGCGGCCCGTCGCGGCGCGGCGCCGCTGTACACCGAGGAGATGGAGACGCGGATGAACGCCGTGCAGCGTCGCGGCCGTCTCCAGACCGGTTTGGTCGTCGGCATGCTCCTGGCGCCCCTGGTGGCCTGGAATGCGGTCGAGCTGTTCTGGCTGCGGCCGCGGCCGCTACCCATGGCGCTCCTGGCCGGCCTGGCCTGGCTGTGCTGGCGGCTGTGGCAGGGCCGGCGGGCGACGCGGCTGCCGCTGGGCGTCCTGGCCGCCGCCAGCGGCCTGGTCGGGCTGGCGCTGCTGGCCGCCGGGCGCGCCGAGGGGAATCCGGTGTGGTTCCTCGCCTGCCTCGTCTTCGGGATGGTCTACCTCTGGTGCGGCTGGATCCTCCTGCGCTCGCGCGACCTCCCCGAGTGGCTCGCCTACCAGCGTCGCCGGCAGGCCGACGCGTAGAGGCGCCGCCCCGAACCGGATCTTCCGGCAGGTGCATGCTTCCTGTCAGGGCGGCTGGCCCGCCCGCCGTTCTCGCCGGAAGTACACCCCTGACGGGAGAGCCAGAACCCACTGACGGCAGGTGCACCTTGAATGCCGCAGGCAGGCAGGTTCACCGCGCCGCCGGTGCGCACCTCGCGTCCCGAACGCTACGCAGGCACGGGGGTGAACTGCATGAGCCGGAGCCACTCCGCGCAGCTCTCCTTCCAGGTGCAGGCGTCGGAGCCATTCCAGCCGTGGCCCCAGCCGTGCTGGCCGCCGGGGTAGATGTGCAGTCCGAAGGGCACGCCGCAGTCGGCGAGGGCGGCGGCGAAGCGCAGGCTGTTGGCCACCGGCACGGCCGTGTCGCGCATCGAGTGCCAGAGGAAGCACGGCGGCGTCCGGGCGGTCACGTGCCGCTCGTTGGAGAAGCGCGCCAGGAGTTCCGGCGGCGCCTCGGGACCCAGGAGGTTGGCGGCCGAGCCGCGGTGTGCCGCCTCGCCGTCGAGGGTGATCACCGGGTAGCACAGGATCGCGAAATCGGGTCGGCACGACACCGCGTCGACCGCGTCGACCGCCGCGGCGTCGGCCTCGTCGAAGTGCGTGGCGACGGTCGAGGCCAGGTGACCGCCGGCGGAGAAGCCCATGATGCCGATCTGGTCCGGGCGCACCCCGAGACCCTCGGCCTGGTGGCGCAGGACCCTGACCGCACGTTTGCCGTCCAGGACCGGCCACGGATAGCGGTAGGGCCGCACCCGGTAGGTCAGCACGAAGGCGTGCAGGCCCAGGCTGTTGAGCCAGCGCGCCATCGGCTCGCCCTCGCGCTCGACCCGGCAGCCATAGCCGCCACCCGGACAGACGATGACCGCCCCTCGCGGCGCCGAGCCCGGAACGCGGTACGGCGTCAGCGCCGGCACATCCGGCGACAGCGACAGGTCCAGGCCAGGGACTTCGTTCCATAGGGTGATCATCAGGCGACTCCCGAACGTGGCGACGGCATGGTGGTGGCACCGGCGCGCGCTGCGCCATACCTTCCACCGCAAAAGGGCCTTTGCCAGCCCGGCCGCGGCCGCGGCAGGGGTACGCCGGTCGCGTGAGCCGTGCGCAGGGGGTATGTTGCCACGCGCACGCGATCCACTGCCCGCCACTGCATCTCAGGTCACAGGAGGACCATGCCCGCTCCAGACACGCCTCCGGCGCCGGCCGCCGCCGGGCGCCACGACCCCTATGCGGTCTTTCATCGACCGCTCTTCCGGCGCTTCCTGCTGAGCGCGCTGCTGGTCAACATCGGCACCGCGGCGCAGAGCCTGGCCATCGGCTGGGAGATGTACCAGCGCACCGACCGTGCCCTCGCTCTGGGCCTGATCGGCCTGACGCAGGCGGTGCCGATGCTGCTGTTCACCCTGCCGGCCGGCTATCTGGCGGACGTCTTCGACCGCCGCCGCGTCATGATTGCCGGCCTGGTCGGCACCACGCTGACCTCGATCGCGCTGGCCATCTTCAGCCACCAGCGCGGCTCGATACCGATCATGTACGCGCTGCTGTTCTTCGACGCCGCCTTTCACCGCCTGGCCGGCCCCGCCGGCGCCGCGCTCCTGCCGCAGCTCGTCCCGGCCAGCCTCTTCGAGGCCGCCGTGAAGTGGCGCACGACGCTGTTCCACCTGGCCGCCGCGGTCGGCCCGGCCGTGGGTGGCGCGATCCTCTCGCAGAGCATCACCGCGGCCTACCTGTTCAGCGCCGCCACGACGACCATTCACATCGTGGTCGTGTCGTCGCTGCGTCTCCCCGAGAGCACCCGGTCGCGGCGCGGTCAGATGCTCCGGCAGCTCGGCGAGGGCCTCGCCTTCGTCTGGCACCAGAAGCTCGTGCTTGGCGCCGTGTCGCTGGACATGGTCGCCGTGCTCCTGGGCGGCGCTGTCTACCTCCTCCCGGTCTATGCGCGCGACATCATCCAAGGCAGCCCCTTCGGCATGGGCCCGGAGCAGATCCTCGGCAGCCTGCGCGCGGCGCCGGCGGCCGGCTCGATTGTCATGGCCCTGATCCTGGCACACCGGCCGCCCATGCGCGGCGCCGGGCGGGCCATGCTCTGGGCCGTGGCCGGCTTCGGCGTCGCCACGGTCGTCTTCGGCTTCTCACGACACTTCTGGCTCGCCTGGGCCATGCTCTTTCTCACCGGCTTCTTTGACAACATCAGCGTCGTGGTGCGGCATACCCTGGTGCAGTTGCGCACCCCGAACGAGATGCGCGGACGCGTCTCGGCGGTGAACTCGATCTTCATCGGGTCGTCCAACGAACTCGGCGGCTTCGAGTCCGGACTGGTGGCGCAGGCCTTCGGGCCGGTCGCCTCAGTGGTCAGCGGCGGCATCGGCACCCTGATGGTGGTCGCCGCCTGGGCGCGGCTCTTCCCGGCCCTGCGGCGCTTCGACACCCTGAGCGAGCCCGACCCCGCGCCGCCCGCCAGCCCTGCGCCGTAGCCCGTCGCCTGGTGGCGCTCGTCCAGCCGCTGCGGCGGCACGCGGCGCCGCAGGCGACGCCCAGGTCAGGTCTGACAGGTCTGACAGGTCTGACAGGTCTGACAGGTCTGACGGGCCCGGCGGTGTCCCGGCGGTGTCCCGGCGGTGTCCCGGCGGGCGCGGCCTCTGGGCAGCGCCGTGGCTGCTGACGGGGTGGCTCCTGATGCCTGGGGCTGCCATTGCGTGCGGGCCTGTCTCGGGCTATGCTGGTCGGGTGTGGTGCGTCGACGATGCGTTGGGTCGAAGCAGGAGGAAGGCGATGGGCCTCAGGGTGGCACTCATTGGCGGCGCGGGGCATGTCGGCTACGTCACCGAGGGCCTCAAGGCCCTGCCCGAGGCGAGTCTCTGCGCGGTGGCTCCGGGCTGCCCGGAGGAGGATATCAGCCTCCTGCAGTGCCTGGGTGCGGCTCCCGGGGTGACCGTGTACACCGACTACCGCGACCTGCTCGCCCGGGAGCGTCCGGACATCGTGGCGGTGTCGCCGTTCTACCACCTCCATGCCGAGGCGACCGTGGCGGCCCTGCAGGCCGGCGCGGCCGTCTACTGCGAGAAGCCCCTGGCACTGACGCTGGAGTCGCTGGCGCGGGTACGCGCGGCGGTGGCGTCCTCCGGCCGGCCGCTCGGGATCATGCTGAACTACCGCTACCTCCCCGCCTTCCTGACGGCGCGGCGCCTGGTGGCCGCGGGTGCCATCGGCACGCCGACCGTCGGCTACGCCCAGAAGTCGTACAAGCGCGGGCGCCGGCCGGATTTCTACCGTCAGCGCTCGACCTTCGGCGGGATCATCCCGTGGGTCGGCATCCACGCTATCGACTTCACGCGCTGGATCAGCGGCTGTGAGATGGTCAGCGTCGATGCCCGCCACGTGAAGCTGCATTACCCCGAGTACCCCGGCATGGAAGACGCGGCGACCTGCCAGTACGCCCTGGACAACGGCGGCAGTGTGGTCCTGAGCTTCGATTTCCTGCGCCCCGCCGGCGCGCCGAGTCATGGCGACGACCGCCTGCGCCTGGTCGGCGACCGCGGTGCCCTGGAGATCCGCGGCGACCGCCTCGAGCTGATCGACGCCGAGGGCGCTCGCGAGGTGGCCCCGGAGTCGCCGACTCTGGGGCCCTTCGCCGACTTCGCCGAGTCGGTCCGGGACCCGCGGCACGCCTGCGCCATCTCGGCGGCGGAGGCGCTGCGGGCGACCGAGATCGCATTACGCAGCCGCGACGCGGCAGACTCCGGTCAGCGCCAGGCGCTTGTATGAAGGATCGCGCGGACGTCCAACCCGGCCAGGGGGATTCCACCGCAGAGGACGCGGAGTAACGCAGAGGGGGGATGGTGAGGGAATGTCCCGAGCGATCTCTTCCGCGGTGCACGATCCGGTGCTCTTTGTCATCATCCCAGTCGTGATCCTTGTCCTCCAGTGGGCGCTGGGGGGCACCCCGCCGCGGTCGTGCGCCCGGCGCCCTTTGTCGTGATCCTAATCGTGATCCTTGTCCTCCCTCTCCCTCCTAGTCGTGCTCCTAATCGTGATCCTTGTCCTCCCTCTCCCTCCTAGTCGTGATCCTAATCGTGATCCTTGTCCTCCGGGCTGATCCGGGGATCAGGACAAGGATCAGGACAAGGATGGGAACCGACAAGGATGACGACAAGGATCAGGACTAGGATGGGGGAGGGGGACCGACAAGGATCAGGACAAGGATCAGGACAAGGATCAGGACAAGGATC
>JAAYZO010000615.1 GCA_012514865.1 Lentisphaerota bacterium
CAGCCACGGTGGCCGGGTGAGCGCCGAGGCGATCGTCGGCCAGCCACGGTGGCCGCGTGGGCGCCGAGGCGATCGGCGGTCAGCCCTGACCGGTCCGGCGGTTCGTTGGAGGACACAGCCGGATCCCCGGCGCACGAGGACGCCGGATAGAGCAGGGCGACCCATCGCTCGCCCCTGCTCTGGAGCGCGAGTGGCCACAGACGCGCATGCGTCCACGAGCCGGGGCAGCGTCGGCAGCACTACGACGCGACATTTCATACGAGGAAGCGGAGGAACAGAGGATGGCGACAGGCTTTCCGTTCGCGGCACTGGTCGAGCGTCTGCAGGGCCGCGCCGTCGGCGTCATCGCGACCCCGGCCGGCTGGATTCCCGGGGTCGGGGCCCTGGCCGATGCCCTGGTGCCGCGCGCCGCGGTCAAGGCGATGCTCGCCCTCGAGCACGGCTTGCGCGGCGACCTCCAGGATGGCGCCCTCTTCGACACCTACACCGACGAACGCACCGGCATTCCGGTGTACAGCTACTACGGCGGCACCGGGCATACCTTCCCGCGGGCTCTGTTCGACGAGCTGGACGTGGTGGTCTTCCACGCCCAGGATGTCTCCAACCGCGCCTACACCTACCAGCTCACCCTGGCGGCGACTCTGGAGGCCGCGGCGGCGACGGGTACGGCCGTCATCGTGCTCGACCGCCCGGCGCCCCTGGCGCACCTCGGCAACCGCGGCCCGCTCTGGGCGCAGTTCTTCCCGGTGCCGATACCGGTGATCCATGGCTTCACTCTCGGCGAGCTGGCGCGCTGGCTGGTACGCCGTCAGGGCTGGTCGGTCGACCTCGAGGTCCTGCCGATGCAGGGCTGGCGTCGCGATATGACCTGGCGCGACACCGGCCTGCCGTGGATACCGCCGTCGCCGAACATCCCCTCGGCCGAGGCGGCGGTGTGCTACTCCTGCACCGGCATCATCCAGCACACCAACGTCTCCGAGGGCCGCGGCTGCTGCAAGCCCTTCGAGTACATCGGCGCGCCGTTCCTCCAGGCCGCGCCCCTGGTGGAGCGCCTGAATGCCGCCGGGCTGCCCGGGGTAGTCTTCCGCGAGGCCTGGTTCCAGCCGGCCTTCAACAAGCACCAGGGCAAGCTCTGCGCCGGCTTCCATCTCATGATCGATGACGAACGCCGCGTCGACCCCCTGCGGACGCAGTTGGTCATCCTGAAGGCCCTGGCCGCCCTCCATCCCGAGCCGTTCGCCGTCACCGCCGGCGCCGGCCGCTGGCTCGACGGCAGCGAGTGGACCGCGACGCGCTTCCTCGATCTGGATATCGAGGCGTTCCTGGCTGAGAGCGATGCGGCCGCGCAGGCCTTCACGGCCGACATGGCCGCCGACCTGATCTACCCGGCCTGAAGACGGGCGCCGACGCTATGGCAAGGGGGAGTCACCGGCGCCGCCCGTGACCTCGTGGCGGCGCCGGCTCAGCGTTGGCTCAGCTCAGAGCTGAACGACCTTCATGTAGCGCTGCGAGAACTTCTCGCAGCCGCCCTGGGCGACTCGGACGCCGTTCTCCCAGCGCAGGCCGAAGTCCTTGTCATAGAAGAACGTATCGACCTGGAAGGTCATGTTCTCGGCGAGTTCGTAGGTCGAGGTCGACTCCATCCAGGGGCGTTCGACCTCCATCATGCCGATGGCGTGGCAGGGCCCGTAGAGCATGTAGGGCTTGAAGCCGCGGCCTTCGACGAAGGCCTCGTACTCGCGGACGACCTCGCCGGCGGGGCGCCCGGCGCGCATCAACTCGATGGTCTTGAGGTGTGCTTCCAGACCGAACTCGAGGAGTCGGCGCTTGGGCTCCGGGAGCGGCCCGATCGAGAAGGGCAGACCGACGCTGGAGCTGTAGCCGCAGACGCGGGCGCCGATGTTGAGCTGGATGATCTCGTTGGCCTTGATGGTGTTGTGCGTCGGGCGGCTGATGGCGTTGCAGGTATTCTTGCCGCAGAAGACGTAGAGGGCGTGGCCTTCGTACTCGCCGCCGTGGCGGTAGATCTCGCGCTGGGCGATGCCGGTGACCTGCAGCTCGGTCATGCCGGGCTTGATCTCGGCGAGGATCGCGTCGATGGCCTTCTCGCTGATGTCGTAGGCCTTCTTCATGCAGGCGATCTCGTTGGCGGTCTTGATCGTGCGCAGGCTGACGAGGGTATCGTCGGCCTTGACCAGTTCGACGCCCGGGAACTGCGCCTTGAGGCTGGTGTAGACCGGCAGCGGCGTGATCGAGTAGCTCACCAGGCCGAGCTTGCGGAGGGTCTTGCCGGGCAGGGCCTTGGCGACGACGTCCTGGTAGGACGTCACGGCGATGCCGGGGTACTCGGGGTCGGCGCTCTCGCGGTACTCGATCATCTTCTCGATGGCCGGGATGAGGCTGCGGCCGCGGGCGTACTCCTGGCTCTCCGGGCCAATCAGCAGCACCGGCTCGCCCTCGGCGGGCACCAGCACCGCGGCGCTCTCGAAGGTCGGCCAGTAGTCGCAGAGGTAGCGCACGTTGGCGCAGTCCGCCTCGTTGCCATGCACCAGCGCGGCGTCAAGGCCGGCACGGCGCAGGTTCGCCTGGAACTTCACCAGTCGTTCGCGATACTCGTTCTTCGGGATGCTGGCCATGGTGCGACTCCTTGTCTGCGCTGGGCCTGCCGGCGGCCCGACGCTGCCGGCCGGTTGACCCTGAACCGCCGCGGCCCGCCTCGATGAGGCCTCCGGCCACGGCCGTGCCAGTTATACCACCTTGCCGCAGACCTGTCAACCCGCACCGGGCCGGGGCCAGGGCTGTTTGAAAGTCCGGTTCCGGCACCCCTTCAGGGTTCGTGTTTTCGCGTTCCCGGGGGTCGCGCTCTGGCGCGACGCCCGGCTACGATCTGGCATCCTAATCGAAATCGGGATCGCTATCGAAATCGAAGGAACGCCGAAGTCGATTCCGATCCCGATAGCGATAGCGATTTGGATAGAAGCAAGCCCCAAGCAGCGGCGGGAGGCGGCTGAGTACAGCGCCGCCGCCTGAACGATATGGCGCCCTTTCAGGGTGGCCAGGCGAGCACCGCCGCGATCGTCGATCAGCCCTGGCCCGGGTCCCGGCCGCGACCCTGCCGTCGCGTGGTTCCGCCGGACTTGTGGTGGTATCGTGTAGCAACAGCCGGGCCTCGTCACCCGCACGTGGTCAACCCATGGCCGGGCGGCAGACGCCCCGGGGAAGTGCCAAAACAGCATGGGGGGCACCGCAGATGAGATGGCGAACCGGTGACGGCGGGTGGAATCCCTACCTGGCGGGGGCCCTGGCAGGGCTGCTGGCCGTGGCTTCGGCGCTGGCCACAGCCCGCCTGATGGGCAAAGCAAACTACCTCGGGACCTCGACCACCTTCGTTCGGGTCGCGGGGTTACTCGAGCGGGCGGTAGCGCCGGGCCATGTCGAGTCGAACGCGTATTTCACCAAGGAGAAGGTCCGTGTCGACTGGCAGTTCATGCTGGTGGCGGGGGTGGCCCTGGGGGCCCTGGCCGGCGCGTTGATGGATGGCAGCTTCCGTGTCGAGCACGTCCCCCCGACCTGGTCCGCGCGGTTCGGCCCGAGCCCGCGGCGGCGGGCGCTGGAGGCCTTTGCGGGGGGCGTGGTCGCGATGCTGGGTGCGCGTCTCGCCGACGGCTGTCCGAGTGGCCATGGCCTCAGCGGCCTGATGCAGCTCTCGGTCAGCGGCTTTGCGGCGCTGGGGGTGTTCTTTGTCACGGGCATCGTGGTGGCACGCGTCGTCTATGGGAGGGCGAGCCATGACTGAGAAGGCACTGGGTCTCGCCGCCGGGCTGCTGTTTGGCTTCATTCTGCAGCGCGGCCGCGTGCTGCGGTTCGACAAGCAGGTGGCGGCGATGCGCCTGCAGGACATGACGATCTTGAAGTTCATGCTGTCGGCGATTCTGGTCGGCATGGTCGGCCTGCAGCTCGCGTCGCAGCTCGGCTGGCTTCAGCTCAGCCACAAGCCGATGAACCTCGGTGCGATCGTGCTGGGTGGTGTGCTGTTCGGGTCCGGCTGGGCCGTGGCGGGCTTCTGTCCGGGGACGGCCGTGGGGGCCCTGGGCGAGGGCCGCCTGCATGCCGGCTGGGCGATTCTCGGCATGGTCCTCGGCGCGGCCGTCTACGCCGAGATCTACCCGTGGCTCAAGGCCACGGTCCTGTCCTGGAAGGACTGGGGCCGCATCGCTCTGCCGGGCGTGCTCGGCGTGAGTCCGTGGCTGGTCATCGCGGCCTTCGCCATGGTCACGGCGGGCGCCTTTGTCCTCTTCGAGCGCCGACGACTCTGAGGAAGGCGCTGGTTGGCGTCGATCGCTCGAAACGAGCCTAACCTGGACTATTCGCGAAGCGCGGGTGCTTCGCTCACCATCCACTTGTGCCGCAATGTACTGCGGCGCAAGTTTTCGACGCGCGTCGCGGTGCGCCGCTTGCTCAAGGTTAGCCCTGAGCAAGAGGCCGCACGTGCCTCGCGTCGAAGCCCGAAGGGCGGCCTGTTCACGGGCCGCCGTGCGGCGCGTGAAGTGGTCAGGCTCACCATGGGCGCCGGCCACGGCCCCTGGGAGAAACCGAGACGACGCTCGGCGCTCCCGGGGGGCGGCGGCCATCGGGTCCCCGGCGTCGCCCGGTGTCCCTGGTGTCCCCTGGCGTCCCCTGGTGTCCCTTGCGTCCCCTGGTGTCCCTTGCGTCCCTTTCTGTCCCTGGCGTCCCTTTCTGTCCCTGGTGTCCCTTTCCCCGGCAGCGCGCGGGCGGCCTTGCGGAGAGGCCCCGGGGGCATTAGTGTCGTGGTCTGGCCGATTGACTCATGCTGCGATGCCGAGGTACTGCGATGACACAGCGTCTGTTCGCCCTGTTGCTCTTCCTGTCGTTCCTGGTCTCAGCGGCCGAGAATCTCTGTCCGAATCCGAGCATGGAGGATGCCGCCGGCGATGGCGTCGGCCCGGTCGGCTGGGCTATGGAGCGCGGCGCGCCGGGCGGCACCTGGGCGACGGACCAGGCGCACACGGGCGAGCGCAGCCTGAAGGTCGTCGGCCAGGCCGGTGCGACCCTGGGCTGGGTCTCGCCGGTCATCCCGGTCGAGGCCGGCCGGCAGTACGTCCTGGCCCTCTGGGCGCGCCTGCAGGAGGTGACCGGCGCCAACGGCGCCTTCGTCGCTCTCTACCACCTGGACGAGAAGGGAGAACGCATCGGCCAGAGCGGGATGATCACCCTGGGCGGCACCGGCAGCATCGTGGCGACGACCGACTGGACCGAGCATCTGACCGTCAGCCAGTTCCCGCCCGAGGTCAAGGGCGTGCGCGTCAACCTGCGTCTCTACGGCGCCACGGGCACCGCCTGGTTCGACGATGTCACCCTGAGGGTGAACGCGACGCGCCCGCTGGCGGCGCCGCGGCCGCTGCGGCGGGGGCTGCGCTGCCAGGAGTCGGGGCGTGTGGCGATCGTGGCGAGTGCGGCGGGCGGGGTCCCGGCGGCGGCACTGCAGGCGGCCTTGCGCGAGCGCGGCTGGGAGGTCGCCATCGTCGATCCGGCCACGGTCGACCCGGCGACGGACCCGCGTGACCTGATCGTCCTGGGCAACCTGATCGACAACACGGTGGCCGACTACCTCTACCGGCGCTCGTACGCCCTCGAGGACGCCGGCTACCCGGGTCCGGGCGGCTATGTGCTGCGGCCGCTGATCGATCCGTTGGGCACGGGCACGAACATCCTGCTGGTCGGGTCGTCCGACGCGGCCGGCCTGACGGCCGGCGTGGCGGCGCTGATCGAGCGTCTGGGCACGGCCGCCGCCGGCGCGCCGCCGCTGGACGTCCCGCTGACGGTTCAGAGCACGTCACCGGCGCGCCTGAGCGGCTGGATCGAAACGGGCGCGGTGGGCTACCTGACCGCCGGCGACATGAAGGCGGCCGCGGCCTACCGCGAGTCGATGCTCAAGAAGGCGGCCCTGCCCGACAGCCAGATCTTCCGCGCCGATTACGCCCTGCATCTCTTCTTCGCCCGCGAGATGATGGCCTGGGACCTGATGGAGAGCTGCGGGCTGTTCAACGACGAGGAGCGCCTGGCAATCACGCAGTACCTCCTGAAGGTGGCGCGCTCGGCCGAGGACTTCGGCTACCCGGGCATGCGCGAGGGCCTCTACAGCCGCGAGAATCACGGCACCCGCGCCGCACGCGCCTTCTACTACGCCTGGCGCTACTTCAGCAAGTACCACGCCGAGTCGCTCGACCTGGAGGTCCGTCTCTGGCGCCGGAAGCTGGCCGGCTTCTGGGCGGCCTGCTTCGCGAGTTCACGCAGCTTCGAGGACTCGCTTTCGCAGCACGCCCTCGGCGGCAGCCTGGTCAACACCCTCGACATCGGCTTCCAGGAGCCCGAGTGGTCGGCGGAGTTCTTCGCCTCGGGCCGGGCCCGCCAGATGGGCGAACGCTGCATCGCCATCTGCAACAACATGGGCGACACCGTCCTCCTCGGCGACACCGCGGCGGGCGACTACCCGGGGTCGGTGTTCGCCATGCTGGGGTACCACTTCCGCGATCCGCGCTATGCCTTCATGCTGGCCAAGCGCGGCCGACGCGGTTTCAGCACCGACGAGCCGCTGCGGCAGTTCGACCTGGGCCTGGCGCCCGAGCCGCCGGCGGACCACGTCGGCCTGAGCATCATCCCGGCCGACGACCTGTACTTCAAGACTGGCATCGATCGCCATCCCGGGGTGACTCTCGAGGAGGCCTTCGATAAGCTGACCCTGCGGCAGGGCTTCAGCCCCGACGACGAGTACCTCATGCTCGACGGCATCGCCGGCGGCAGCCACTCCTACGACGACGCCAACTCGATCGGCGAGTTCTCGGCCAACGGCCGCCGCTGGCTGTGCGAGATCGACGTCTTCAACGGCCCGACGATGAGCTTCCACAACGCCGTCACGGTGGCCCGCGACGGCCTCGGCGACCCGGCCGTGCCGCAGGCGGCCGAGGTGGTCACCAACGCCACCGGCGACGGCTGGGCCTACAGCGCCACGCGCCTGCCGCAGTACAACGGCGTCGACTGGACGCGGCACCTGCTCTGGCTGCCGGGCCGCTACACGGTCGTCCTCGACGAACTCCTGGCCGAGACCCCCGGCGACTACTCGTTCGTCCTCGGCTGGCGCAGCCTGGGTGAGCCGGTGCTGCGGCCGGGCCTCTTCGAGAGCGCTCAGGACGAGCGCCGCCGCGGCGGCCAGGTCCTGACCGGCGAGCAGCTCACGGCGGCGGTCAGCGCGCAGTCCGGGAAGGTGCTCTACCACATGGCGATGTACGACGCCCTCTTCTACCGCGCCGACGAGGTGGGAGACTTCGTCGAGATGCCGATCGACATCGCGGCCGACGGCCGTTATGACATCAGCCTGCGGACGTTGTCCTACAGCGGCCGCGGCATGATCCAGGCCAGCCTCGACGGGCAGCCCCTCGGGCCGGTCATCGACCAGTTTGCCGAGGGCACCCCGA
>JAAYZO010000067.1 GCA_012514865.1 Lentisphaerota bacterium
GCGTCAGCCTGGTCAGGCAGGGAACCCCGGCGGCGCTGGGCACCGCCTTGCGGCTGGCGCGGGAGACCTCGCGGCCGCACCTGCGCCGGGAGATCCTCAAGGCGGTCGGGCGGCTCTCCCACACGCCTGACGGCGCCACCCTCCTGGCCGCCGCCTTCGGCGATCTCAGGATCAGCGGCCAGATCCTGGGGCCGCCCTGAACAGCGGCGCTGGCGAAGACTATGCGGCGGCCCGGAGCCTCCCGGAAAGGGACACAAGCGCCCCAGGGGACTCCAGGATGGCGTCGCCGAGGATTCATCGTACCGCCGAGGTCGCCCCGGCTTCCCGGTGCGCCCGCTGTCCCCGCTGTCCCCGCTGTCCCTCCCGCCCAGAAAAAGTGCCGCAGCCGTGTTGCGAACCCTTGACAGCGCGACCGATACGGGGTTAGCGTAGGGCTGGTTGCGGGAGGGTGCCGGCTCGTCGTTGAGGGCGATGAGCCAGCCTGATCGATCCGTATCGGTCTGTCGCAGCGGTCTCTGTTGCCGCTGGGTTCGGAGAGGGAACCGACCACGCTTCGATCGCGGGCCATTCCGGCCGATCCTCCCGTCATGCAGGTGGGGACTGGGGCAGCACGCGGGTGCTGCGGGAGGTCGTCGCATGGCCGCTGCAATGGCGCCATCGGCCCAGTGCTCATGCCGGCGTGTCTGGCCCGGCACACTGGGGATCCTGTGTCTGGCCGCATGCCTGTCGGCCGCCACGGCGGCTCCGGGAGCCCTCGACAGGCCCTTCGCCGCGGGGTCGGCCTGGCTTCTCGGCGCGCAGGACGCCGGCGGCGCCTGGTCGGCAGGAACGCCGCGGCAGGCCATCGACACCCTGGCCGTCCTGGCCGCCCTCAGCGCCCTCGACACCCCCGACGCCGCGGCCGCCGCGGACCGGGCCCGCGAACTGGCCCGCGGCGATACCGCCTCACCCCATCAGCTCCCGGCACGAGTCCTGGCAGCACTCGCACGAGACGACTGGCAGGACCTCGTCGACCACCGCCGGCCCGACGGCGGCTGGGGCCTGGCGCCCGGCTGGACCAGCGACCTCCCCGATACCTGCCTCGCCGCCGACGCACTCCTCACCGCCGCAGCCGCTCCGGACGCCTGGCCGCCGATCGCCGCCTGGCTCATCGTCCGTCAACGCCCGGACGGCTTCTGGGCTACGACTGACGAGGACGCGCCAGGGCAGCTCCAGCTCACCGCCATGGCCGTTCGGACTCTCCTCGCCCTGCGTGCGGCGTTGGCCGAGTCCGCACCCCAGCAGAGCCTCTGCCGCGCCATCGACGACGCCCTGGCGCTGGCCCTGCCGCGCCTGCGCGAGTGCGAACGACCCGACGGCCGTTTCAGCCTCGACAGCGACCCGGCCGCGGCGCCCAGCCCCACCGACACCGCCGAGGTCTACCGCACCCTGGCCCTCGTCGACCAGCCCGGACGCTACGCCACCACAGCCGCCCTTCTCGAAGCCCTGCAGACACCCGGCGGCGCCTGGCACGAGCCGGGCCGACCCGCGCAGACGGTCTACACCACCGCCGTGGTCCTCCAGGCCCTCGGCATGGTCCGCCTGCCGGCGTCCGAACCCTGCCCCGACCTGATGGTCACCGCCGCCGGCATCCACCTGGCCCCGGAACAGCCCCGCCTCGGCGACCGGGTCGCGGTCACGGCCGTCGTCTTCAACCTCGGCGACGCCGACGCCAGCGAGGTCGAGGTCGCCTTCTACCGCGGCGAGCCGGGTCCGTCGTCGCCCTGCCTGGGCCGGCGCCGCGGCCTGGCCCTGCCGGCGCGCGGCTCGGTCGCCGCCACTCTCGACATCGCCGCCGCGGGCCTGGCGGCACAGCCCGTCATCGGCATCGTGGTCGACGAGGCGGGCCTCGTCCGCGACAGCAACCGCGCCAACAACCGCGCCAGCCGCGTCCTGCCGATCGCGGGACTGCCCGAGGCGCCGGCGACACCCGGCATCGACCTCGCCTTCGAGCCCTGCGGGGTGACCTGCAACGGCCTCAGCGCCGCGACCATCCGGCTCGACGCCGGTCCCCTGGTCGACCTGCAGATCGGCGTCGGCAACCGCGGCCATGACGCGGCACCGGCCTTCGCCATCGAGGTCCGCGACGGCGATGCTCTCGTCGCGCGCCTCACCCTGCCCGGCCTCGGCGGCGGCGAACGAACCGCCCTCCACCTGCCCTGGCGACCCGCACCCGGCAGTGACCAGCACCGCCTCACTGCCTGCCTGGACCCCGCCGACGCCATCCCCGAGACCGACGAGACCAACAACCGAACCGAGAAGACCCTCCTGGTCCTCGGCAATGCCTGCTCGCTGGTCGCCCACCGCTCCGGCGACGACCTCCAGGCCGCCACCGCCTTCGCCGCCTTCGAAACCGCGATCGTCACCCCCGCCGCACCCTACCCCGGCGCCACCGTGGAACTCTGCCTCGTGGACGAGGCCGGACGACGCCTCGGCCTCGCACCCGCCCCGCTCACCGGCTCCACGGGACGTTTCACGGTCAACCTCGGCGCCACACCACCGGGCACCTACACCGCCCAGGCGGCCTTCCGTGACGCCACCACCGGCGTCCTCCTCGACAGCGTCAGCATGCCCTTCACCATCGTGCCCTGCCGCGCCCTGCGCTCGCCCATCGCGGTGTTCCTCTCGCGGCCCATCGTCGAGGGCGGCGAGATCGAGCCCCTGGGCCTCACCGCCCTGCTCGAGAACCGCTCGAATGTCGAGGTCACCTGGGAGCTGATCAGCGATCTGGTCGGCCCGGATGGCCAGCGCCTCGGCGCGCCCCGCCGCACCGCGGTCACGCTGTCACCCCAGACGGCCTCCGCCAGCGTCGACCTGCCGCCCATCGCCGGGGCCCTCATCCAGCCCGGCGAGTACACGGTCCGCGTCCAGGCCGCCACCGCCGAGGCCGACCGCCCCGCCGCCGGCGAGGCGCGCTTCCAGCTCCTCGGAGCCCTCCACCTCGAGGTGACCAACGCCGCCGAGCCGGCCCGGGTCGGCGCCGGCGCCCTCGCGCGCGTGCGTACCATCCTCCGCCTGCAGGCCGCGTCCGGTGCGACCGGACTGCAGGTGCCCGTGCGCGTCGAGGCGCTTCGCCTCGACCCGTCTCCAGCACTCCACGACGACAGCACGCAGACCGCCACCCTGACCGCGACCGGCGTCCTCAATGCCTACGACCAGGTAGTCGCCGACGGCACCCGCGTCCTCGTGCTCGCCTCCTACGGACTCTTCCCCGACGCCGAACCGCCGCCTGAGGCGCCGGACCACCCGCGCCTCTGCCTGTGCACCGTCCGCAACGGCGGCTTCACTCTGCCCTACAGACCCGCCGGCGGCGTCCTGCGGCCAGGCCAGCACTCGGTCGCCCGCCTCGATGTGGTCCAGTACTTCCCGGAATCGACCGCGTGGTTCGGCAAGACCATCGGCACCGCCGAGGTCTTCCTGTCCGGCCCGGCAACCGCCGAGCCCTAGCCCGCCCAGGGGGAGGTCACGCATGCGCTCGAGACTCGCCCAGAACCGGCGCTGCACCGGCACGAACGGCATCGCCCGACAGGCCCTGCGACTCGCCGCCGCGGCACTGCTCGCACTCGCTACGGCGGCAACGGGAACCACGCGCTACGTCGATGCCGTGAACGGCCATGACGACTGCGATGGCCTCGACCGTGTCCGCAACGGTGCCCGCGGGCCGACCGCTACCATCCAGGCCGCCATCGACCGCGCCGCCGACGGCGATACGGTGATCCTCGCCTGCGCCACCTACCGCGAGGCCCTCGACTTCCGCGGCAAGGCCATCACCGTGCGCTCCGCCCAGCCGGCCGACTCGGCCTGCGTGGCCGCCACCCGCATCTTCGCACCCGACGCCGACGGGATCCCGGCGCCGGCGGTGTCCTTCCTCCGCGGCGAGACCCCGCAGGCCTGCCTCGACGGCATCACCGTCGCCTGCCCGCGCGCCCGCGCCATCGCCATCGAGGGCGCCAGCCCCACCCTGCGCCGCTGCCACATCCGCGACAGCGGCACCGGCGTGGCCATCTTCGCGCCCCTCGACAGCGCCACCGGGCTCTTCCGTGACACCCGCCCGCGCCTCGAGCACTGCCTCCTGACCGATAACCAGCGCGGCCTCACCGCCTCCTTCGCCGGCTTCCAGCTCGACTTCGTCACCATCGCCCGCAATGGCTGCGGCATCGCCGCCAACGGCGCCCCGGCCGGGCCCTGCCATGCCGCCATCACCCACGCGATCTTCTGGGAGAACGGCAGCCCGGAGACACCCGCCGACCTGCGGCTCTTCGGCACCGCCACCGTCGACCTGAGCTGGTCGTGCCATGACCCCGACGCCGCCAGCGTCGAAGCACCGGCACAGCTCCGCTGCGGCGACGGCACCCTCCTCGCCAACCCGCTGTTCGCCGACCCCGCCAACGGCGACTTCCACCTGCGCTCGCTGGCCGGACGATGGCAGCCCACGGCCGGGTCGTGGCACTGCGACCCCCAGCACAGCCCCTGCATCGACGCCGGCAACCCCGAGACGCCCTCCGACCTCGAGACCGCGCCTCATGGCAGCCGCCCCAACCTCGGCGCCTATGGCGCCACTCCGGAGGCTTCCCGCAGCCTGCCGGAGACGCCCCTGATCCGGCTCTCGACCGAGGCCGTGACCGTCCCCGAAGACGGCCAGGCCGACATCGCCGTGCGGCTCTCCGCACCGCCCGCTGCGCCCGTCACCGTCACCGCCGCCTTCACCGAGACCTCCGATGACAGCCTGATCGTCCTGGAACCCGTCGCCCTGCTCTTCACCGCCACGACCTGGGACCGCCCCCAGACCGTCACCATCGCCGCCAGGCCCGACGACGACGCCCGCAACGGCCGCGGCACCCTCCGCCTGCGCGGCTCGGACCCGGCCATGCCCGAGCGCGCCCTCGCCGTCGCCGAGCACGACGACGAAGTCCGCCTCACCATCCTGGCCGGCCCGGGCGGCAGCGTCCTGCCAGATGGCGAGGTCGCCTGCGCACCGTGGTCCACGGTCAGCCTCCAGGCCATCCCCGAACCGGGACGGGTCTTCGCCGCCTGGACCGGCGATACCGCCGCCCTCGACAACCCCGCCAACGCCACCACCACGGCCCTGGCCACCGCCACCGCGACCTTCACGGCCACCTTCACCACCCCGCCGGATGTGTCCTACGTCGATGCCACCACCGGCGACGACGACGCCGACGGCCTCACCCCCGAGGTCGATCACGCCCATGGCCACGGCCCACGCCGCAGCATCGCCGCCGCCATCGCCGCCGCGCCCCATGGCGCTACCATCGTCGTCGCGCCGGGAACCTACCCCGGCGGCATTGTCTTCCCCGACAACCGCGCCCTGACCCTGCGCAGCATTGCCCCCGACAACACCGCCGTCGTCGCGGCGACCTGCATCGACGCCGCGGCCGCCATGCCCCCGGGAGACCTCCCCGGCGACGCCTGGACCATGCCCCTGGTGACCTTCCCGCCCGGCTGCCCGGACGGCTCCGCCCTCGAAGGCCTCACCCTCCGCGCCGGCACCGCCGGGGCCATCCGCGCCCACGGCGCCAGCCCCGCCATCCGGCACTGCCGCATCCGCAGCGCCGCCGAACCCACCACGCCCGACCCGCACGGCACCGCACCGCTGCTATGGGCCCGACAGAGCCGCGGGCTGGTCGTCGAGGACTGCGACATCGGCCCCGCCAACGCCACCGGCCTGCTCATCCAGGACTCGGCCGGGGTCATCCTGCGCCGGAACACCATCCACGACTGCGGCACGATCAGCCCCGGCAACGCCGGCGGCATCGCCCTCGAGAACTGCAGCGCGGTCACCATCGACCAGTGCCATGTCCTCCACTGCCGCGCCGCCGAGAGCGCCCTCAGCCTGAACGCCGTCAACGGCACCCTCCGCCATGCCGTCATCGCCCGCAACCGGGCCGTCTGGAGCACCCCGGGCCTCCAGGCCAACGCCTGCGACCTCGTCGTCGACCACGTCACCATCGTCGGGAACCGCTTCACGCCCGATGACATGTTCGGCCCGGCCCCCGCGACCGCCCTCGCCGCCGGCGCCTGCTTCGTCCAGGGTGCGGTGCAGTTCCGCAACAGTATCCTGCGCGACAACCGCGCCGAGGACAGCGCCGGCCAGGCCCTGCCCGCCGTGCAGGCCCGCGTCAGCATGGCGCCCGCCGCCACCCTCGCCTACATCAATGTCACCAACGGCCGCCAGGGCCTCGATGTCGGCAGCCTCTGCCCGATCGGCATCACCGACGCCGATCCGCTCTTCGCCGACCCCGAACACGATGACCTCCACCTGCGCTCGACCTGCGGACGGTGGTCGCGGGCCGCCGGCCAGTGGATCGCCGATGCTGCCTCGAGCCCCTGCATCGACGCCGCTGACCCCGACGCCGCCTTCGACCACGAACCCGCCGGTCATGGCGGCCGCGCCAACCTCGGCGCCTATGGCAACACCCCCGAGGCCAGCCGCTCGGCCATCGCGGTCCCGGAGGGCGGCACGACCAACCTCACCGTCGCCCTCGTCACACCCGGCATGGACCCGCCGACCGCCGATGCCGTCATCCGCATCGAGCGCCCCCCCGAGACCGCCGTCTCGGTCACCGTCACCCTCGCCGACCCCTCCGGACGACTCTGGACCTCGACCCGGACCCTGACCTTCACCCCCGACGCTTGGCAGACGCCCCTCGCGGTGACCCTCCACGCCGCCGATGACGACGACGCCACCCCGGACAGCGCCCGCCTCGAGCTCGTCCTTGCCGGCCAGGCCGAGCCCTGCCTCGTCATACCCCTGGCGCAGACCGAGAACGAATGCGCCCTGACCATTCTGCAGCCGGAGTCCGGCGGCGCCCTCTTCCCACCGGGCACCTCCCTGCACCCGGTCGGCACGCGCCTGCGCCTCACCGCGGTAGCCAACGCCGGCGGCGCCTTCGCCGAGTGGACCGGCGACACCGGCGCGATCGCCCAGCCCCTCAGCGACCGCACCGTCCTGACCCTGACGACATCCACCACCCTCTCCGGCCGCTTCCTCGACTACCCCCTCGTGGCCATGCCCGACCGCGCCTGCCGACCCGGCCGGCCGCTCGCGGTCTGGGCGCGCTTCACCATCGACCCGACCCTCGGGACGCCGGACTACGTCGTCTGGAGCTTCCACGACCTCGAGAACCTCCTCCCCGTGCCCGACCTCTACCCGCGGGCGACCTGGTCCTGCCTCGAGGTGAAACCGGTCTTCACCCTCGTCGACCCGCGCCACGACGGCCGCGCCCGCGCCACCGTCACCGCCATCATGCCCAGCGGCGCCAGCTTCAGCGACACCGTCACCATCACCGTGGTCGACTGCCCGGACCAGCCCAGCCTCGAGCACCTCGACACGCAGCGCCAGATCGCTATCGCCGACGCCCTGCGCTGGCTCTACGGCGCCCAGAACCCGGATGGCTCGTGGGACTGCGGCGCCAGCGACGACCGCGACGGTGAACATGACTACGTCCTCGCCGCCACCGCCTCGGCACTCTGGGCCTTCGCCAATGCCGGCCACTCACCCGCCGAGCCCGGCAGCGACCCCTACCAGACCACCATGCAGGCCGCCATCGACTACATCCTCGACCAGTCACGCTACCGCGACATCGCCCCCAGCCATGGCCTCGACCCCGACGCCGATGGCGACGGCCGCGGCATCCTCCTCGGCGGGCTGTCCGACTCCGAGATCCACCTCGATGGCTACTCGCGACCCCTCTGCCTGGCCGCACTCTGCGCCACCGGCACGCCCCTGCGCCGCACCCGCCGCGGGCCCTGCGCTGCCTTCACCCAGGGCCAGACCTATCTGGAGATCGCCCAGGACAGCAGCGACATGCTCTGCGCCATCCTTGCTGCCAACCGGCACGGCGGCTGGCGCTACCGATGGGACGAGGACACCTCCGCCGACATGTCCATCGCCAGTTGGAACTGCCTCGCCCTCGAGGCCGCCATGCAGTTCGGCGCCCGCGTCCCGGAGTGGGCCAGCGATCGCGTCGCCCGACTTGCCGCCAGCACCTTCCTGAACACCGACGACGACCGCGATGGACGCTTCGGCTATACCTTCGCAGAACCCGGCCCGGACAGCCCCGGCGGACCCTCCGCCGACAGCGACGCCACCAGCGCCGGCGGCCTCGGCGCCCTCGCCCTCGCCAGCACCGGCCCGCGCCTGCCGGCGCCGTGGTGCCCGCCCTGGAGCGCCGCCGCCGTCGACCCGCCCGAGATGCTCCTGCGCGCCCTCCGCTTCTGGTCCCATCACCTCCCCGGCGATACCCTCGTTCACCGACTCGAGATGCCCGGTGAAACCCCGCCGCCGGATCAGCCGCCCCAGACCACCCCGGAGCTCTACGGCCTCTGGACCGCCGCACGCGCCCTGCGGCTGCTCGGCGTGACTCACCTCAACCACCCGACCTGCGGGCCGGTCGACTGGCAACGCCACGTCTGGCAGCCCGACGCGCCCTGCGAGGGCATCTGGCCGCTCCTCCTGCGCTCTCAGAATGAGGATGGCACCTGGGCGCCCGCCGCCCAACGCGCCCCGGGACGCGCTCTCGCCACCGCCTGGGGCGTCCTCTGCCTCTGCGAAACCGTCATCGGCCGACAGGCCTACCTCAGCGACGTCGCCATCACCAGCGTCCTGCCCGCCGATCCGCAACTGGTCGTCCTGCCCGAGTCCTGCGCCCGCGCGCCGGCCGTCGTCGCCGACGACCGCCAGCGCCTGCTCCTGTGGAACCTCGGCAACCTCGCCATCGGCGACGAGGTCGACCTCTCCTATGACCAGTACCTCTGCGACCTCCAGGCCGGCACCGAACGCACCATCCAGACCGACCTGATCGCCGCCTGGCGCTCCTCCGGGTCGCGCCTCACCGAGGTCGCCTTCGGACCGCTGACCGTCGCCGTCGACCAGGCCGGCGTCGGCCTCAGCCTCGACACCGCCAAGGCCGAGGCCGCCATACCGGACTTGGTCCGCTTCTCCAGCACCGTCCGCCTCCCGCCCGGCCAGGCCGCCCTGCAGCTCGCACGGCCCACCGCCGGCAGCCACATCCTGCACGCGCCCGGCGACGTCGCCTGCACCTGGCTGAGCCTGCATTGGGCCCTAGCCAACGCCGCCGACTTCCCCGCCGGGTCTACGCCGGTGGTCCTGCGCTGCCGCAGCGCCGCCACCGCCGGGGCCCTCCCGGGCGTCGCCTTCAGCGCCCCCCTGACCACACCCGGCGCCGCCATACCCTGCCCACCGGGACGCGTCCTCGAACTCGCCATCGACCTGCACCCGGTCAACGGCGTCCGACCCGTCCTCGGCGCCGTCACCGTCTACGGCCACCAGCACCCCGCCCGCGTCGTCGTCGAGGCCTTCGCACCCGACGAGCGCTGCCTGGGGACCGTCGCCGCCTACGACCTGCTCAGCTCCGACTACGGCACCACGACGACGCGACAGCACCGCTGGAACACCGCCAACGCCTCACCGGGGCTCTGCCGCCTCCGCGCCGTCGTGCGCGAGGCCGGCCAGCCGCGGGCCAAGGCCGAGGCCGCCGTGACCCTCCGGAAACCCGCCGACACGGGCGCCGTCACCGGCACCGTCCGCCTCGACGATGCCGCCTACGGCCCGCGTGAGACCGTCGCCCTGACCAGCCTCACGCAGAACCAGACCGCCGCCTTCGCCGTCACCGAGACGGCCGTCACCGTCCTTATCACCGGCCCCGATGGCGCGACGCCCCCGGGCGGCTCTTTCGCCTACCGCCCCGGCCGCATGGAGCCCGGCACCACGCACACGGCCCGCCTGACCTGGGACACCGGGCTCGCTCCGCCGGGGACCTACACGGTCACCCAGCATATCGAGGGCGGCCACGGCCTGCCCGCCACCACCGCCGCCACCTGCTTCGAGATCCTCCCCGGCAGCGCCGTGGCGAGCGCCATGGCCGGCACCCTCCAGGTCGAACCGGCACGCCTCACCGCCGGCGAGCCGCTGCACATCGCCTGGGGCCTCGAGAACACCGGCAACACCGACCTGCACGACGTCACCGTCCGCCTGAGGGTCCTCGCCGCGACGGCCGCCGCCGAGGCGACCCCGGCGCCGCCCCTGGCCAGCCACAGCGAGGCCCTCGCCGTGCTGCCCCTGAACCCGCCCCGGCACGATGACGCCTGGGACGACGCCGCCACCGGATCCTGGCCCCCCGGCGACTGCCTGGTAGTCCTTGAGGCCGGCCTCGAGGAGCCCCTCCAGGCCCTCGCCGTCGAACGCCTCGAGGTCATCGCCCGCGACACCACGCCCCCACAGGGCTGGATCACCTACGGCGCCGCCTCCGAACACGGCCGCAGCGTCGTCGCCACGCTCTGCACCGACGAGCCGGTCACCATCACCAGCAACCAGGGCGCGCCCCAGATCACCTTTACCGCCAACGGCACCTTCCTCTTTACCTTCGTCGACCACGCCGGCAACCCGGGCAGCGCCCTCGCCGAGGTCACCTGGATCGAGCCGGACACGGCCGTCACCGACGCGGTCATCATCGCCACCGGCACCGCCCAGGTCCTCACCATCGCCGGCGGACGCAACCGCA